>WFVP01000125.1 GCA_015491595.1 Anaerolineales bacterium | reverse complement strand
GGGGGCGCCTGGGTGGGCGCCGCGGTTCCCTGAAGGGTGCGGGTCTCCGCATCCCCGTAGCGGCTTTCCAGGATGGCCAGCAGCGCCTCCTTCATTTCGGCGGCGCTCTGGAAGCGGTCCTCCGGCCGATAGGCCAGGGCTTTGTACACCGCGGCTTCCAGTTCGGGGGAGACGTTGGGGTTGATTTTTCGGATGGGACGCTCCGCAAAGGAAAAGGGAGGCTCCCGACGGGGGTCCTTCTTGGTCAGCAAGTGGTGCAGGGTGGCCCCCAGGGCGTAGATGTCCACCAGAGGGGTCAGAATGCCGCGATACTGTTCGGGGGGCGCGTAGCCCTCGGTGCCGATGACCGTGCCCCGGGCCTTGGGGTCGAACAGCCGGGCGATGCCGAAGTCAATGAGCACCAGGTGGTTGTCGGGCCGCACCATGATGTTGGCGGGTTTGAGGTCCCGGAAGATGATGGGTTGGGGACGGGTATGCAGGTAATGCAGGACGTCGCACAGCTCGATGCCCCATCGGAGAACCTGGTCCTCGGGAAAGAACCCCGGGGTTTCCTTGATGACCCGGTCCAGGGTTTTGCCTTCGATGAACTCCAGCACCAGGTAGGCCCGGTTCCCCAGGGTGAAGTAGTCGTAGACCACCGGAACCGCGGGGTGCCGCAACTGGGCCAGGAGATGGGCCTCCCGCTCGAAGGCGGCCACAATGCGGTCCCGTTCCCGGGGGCGGGGCACGGTCATCTCCTTGACCGCGACCCAGCGCTCCGACTGGGGAAAGTGCCAGTCCCGGGCCTTGTATACCACGCTCATCCCCCCGCGGCCCAGGATGTCGACGATTTCGTAACGGTCCAGGAGTCGGGTCCCGATGGCGAGCTTGGCTCGCGCTTTGGTCGGTTGGGTCTTGGCCATGCAGGTGTCCCACAAGCGGATTTGTTGGAATTATACTGCAAACCCGGGGTGCATTGGAATCGGATGACGGATTCACACAGCTTTCTCCCTGCGGTCCTAAGTCCAATGAGACCGGCGTGTCCTGTGGCAAGTCACCCTGGAACGCCCGGGTTGGGCAAGGACGTGCAAAAAACTGGAGGTGCCAGGCCCCGTCCTTGCGCGGGAAGGGAGAGATGAGGGTATACTATGGGCCGAAACCCAACGGCGAGGAAGAAGCAGATGTCCCAACAAGGTCCGGTTCGAACCCGTTTTGCGCCCTCTCCTACGGGCTGGCTGCACATCGGCGGTGCCCGCACGGCGTTGTACTCCTTCCTCCTGGCCCGTCAGGCAGGCGGGCAGTTCATCCTGCGCATTGAGGACACCGACCGCAAGCGCTACGTGCCGGGGTCCGAAGAGGACCTCATGGAGGGTTTGCGGTGGCTGGGCCTGGAATGGGACGAAGGCCCCGACAAGGGCGGCCCTTATGGGCCCTACCGCCAGTCCGAGCGCAAGGCGCTCTACCGCCGTTATGCCGAAGAACTCGTGGCCAGGGGGCACGCGTACTACTGCTTTTGCACGCCCGAGCGTCTGGCCCGGCTGCGGGAAGAGCAGCGCCGTCGCAAGCTCCCGCCCCGGTATGACGGCCTCTGTCGCCGCCTGGACCCGGAGGAGGCCCGACGCCGCGTCGAGGCCGGGGAGTCCCACGTCATTCGTTTCAAGGCGCCCCGGGAGGGGACGGTCACGGCCCACGATCTCATTCGGGGGGACATCACGGTGGCGAACAAGGACATTGACGACTACATCCTGCTGAAATCCGATGGTTATCCCACGTACCACCTGGCCGTGGTGGTGGACGACCACCTGATGAAGATTACCCACGTCCTGCGAGGCGCGGAGTGGTTGGGGACCTTCCCCCTGCACGTTCACCTGTACCGGGCCTTTGGCTGGCCGGAGCCTATTTGGGTCCACCTCTCGACCTTCCTCAAGCCCAGCGGCAAGGGAAAAATCAGCAAACGGGATGCGGACATCTTTCGGAAGGACCATAAATCAGTGCTCATCCGAGACCTGCGGGAATTCGGCTATCTGCCCGAGGCGGTGAACAACTGGATGGCCCTGATGGGCTGGAGCTACGACGACCGTACGGAGTTCTTCACCCTGGACGACCTCATCGAGAAGTTCTCTCTGGAGCGCCTGAAGCCTTCCCCCGCCGCGGTGAATTTTTCCAAGCTGGACCACTTCAACGGCCTGCACATCCGGGCCCTGGCCCCCGAGGAGCTGGCCCGTCGGTTGGTGCCCTTCTTCCAAAAGGCCGGATACTCGGTCACCCCGGAGGACCTGCTTCCCCTCATTCCCATCATCCAGACCCGGTTGACCACCCTGGAAGACGGACCCCAGCTGGCCGGTTTCTTCTTCCAGGAGGACATCGAACATCCGGAGCAGGACCTCATCGGCGACAAGATGGACGCCGCGTCCTCCTACCAGGCTTTGTCGAAGGTCTACCAGCGTCTGGAAGCTCTGGACCCCTGGACCACGGAAACCATCGAACAGGTCTTGCGGGGCCTGGTGGAGGAACTGGGTCTCAAGCCCCGGCAGCTCTTCGGCATTGTACGGGTCGCGGTGACGGGGCGACGGGTCAGTCCGCCGCTGTTCGAGACCATGGCGCTATTGGGGAAGGAACGGTGCCTGCGGTGGATGAAGCAGGCCCTGGCCGCGCTGGAGCGGCTTCAGGCCCCGGCATCCCCTTCGTAGGAAGGCGGCGCTTATGGCCCTTTCCATCACGGTGGCCACGTCGCCCAAGCCCTTCACCGACCCCTTGATTCGCCTCATCCAGACCAATGCCCTGCGCAACTGGACGGCCCTGGGTCTGGAGGTCCTCGTCTTCGGCGACGAGGAAGGGGTCGCGGAGGCGGCAAAGTCTCTGGGGATACGCCATCTGCCTCACGTGGCGCGCAATGCCTGGGGGACGCCCTTGCTTTCAGACATCCTCCGCCAGGCCCGGGTCCAGGGGCAGGGGGATTGGGTGATGCTGGCCAATGCAGATATCCTGTTCACGCCCTGCTTGTGGCGCGCGGTGGAAGCCCTGGAGCAGCATCGGGCCGCGCCCTGCATCGTCACCGGCCGGCGGTGGGATGTGGACGTCCAGTCCCCGCTGACCTTTGACGAGGCGGGGTGGCCGCAGCGCCTTTGGGAGCGGGTGGCGCGGCAGGGCCGTTTGAACCTGCAGGGCATGGATTACTTCCTGTTCCCCCGGGACCTGCCACTGGACATGCCTCCCCTGGCCATCGGTCGGGCGGGATGGGACAACTGGATGATTTACCATGGGCGTCAACAGGGATGGAAGGTCATCGACGCCACGCCGGACATCCTGGTGGTCCACCAGAACCACCATTATCGCCATCTCCCCGGTGGGCAACCCCATTACAAACTGGACGAGACCCGGGAGAACGTCCGCCTGGCCGGAGGCGAGGATAAGATGTACACCCTCTGGGAGGCCACCCATTTGCTCAAGGAAGGACGCGTGCGGCCTGCGCCCTGGCACCCGATGAAGCCCTTGCGTCGCCTGGAGCTGTGGCTTTTGCGGGACGGGTTCCCCGAGCGGGGCTGGAAGCGGGTGCTGATTCGATGGGTCCGTCGGAAATGGCAGGCCGCGCTGGTGCGGAACCCCGATTGGTGGAAACGCTACTACAGGATGGCGGTCCCATGCGTGTCGGTGTGAATCCTGCCAAGGCCGTCCAAAAGGCTCCCAAGCCCGCGCCCCTCACCGTGGTGATGGTCACTTACATTCCCTACACCAGCGGGTACTATCGAGAGAGCCTGGACGTCCTGCGGCTCTGCCTGGAGAGCCTGTGGCGCAACACGGCCAACCACACCTTTGATGTTCTGGTGTTCGACAACGCCAGCGGACCGGAAGCCCGGGCCTTCCTTCTGGAAGCGCACCGGCGCGGGCACATCCAGTACCTGCTCCTCTCCCGACAGAATTTGGGGGTGGTGGGCGCCTGGAACATTGCGTTCCAGGCCGCTCCAGGAGAAATCATCGCGTACGCGGACGGGGATGTGTACTTCCATCCGGGATGGCTGGAGGCGTCTTTGGAGATTCTGGAGACCTTCCCTCGGGTGGGGATGGTCACCGCCCGGCCCTTTTTGAACGCGCCCAAACGCTGGACCGCGACCCGGGCCTGGGCCGAGTCCGACCCGGAGGCCATCCCCGAGTGGGGGTTCTACCTTTCCTGGGAGGACTATCGGGAGTTCGAGGTCAGTTTGGGCCGGTCCGAAGAGGAGGTCCGGCGGGATTACGAACGCCTGCAAAAGGCCATGCTGAAAGTCCGCTATCGCGGCAAAGAAGCCATTGCCGGCGCGGGTCACTGGCAGTTCGTGGCCTATAAGCGGGTCCTGCAAGAGGTGCTCCCCTTGCCTTATTCCCGGCCCATGGGCGCCGACGTGGCCCGGTTGGACGAAGCCCTCAACGCCCGGGGCTACCTACGCC
>WFVP01000124.1 GCA_015491595.1 Anaerolineales bacterium | reverse complement strand
CTTTGAAGACTTAGAAGTGGGCATGAAAATCCGCCATCCCCTGGGGCGCACCATCACCGAGGCCGACAATGTGCTCTTCTGCGCCCTCACCATGAACCCCCAACCCTTACACCTCAACGAAGACTTCGCGTCCAAAACCCTCTTTGGGAAGCGCATCGTCAACGGCCTGCTCACCTTAGCCCTGGCTACAGGCCTCACCGTGCCCGACCTGACCGAGGGGACCATCATCGCCAACCTGGGCTATGAAAAGGTACGCCATCCCAACCCCATGTTCCACGGCGATACGCTGTACGTGGAAACGGAAGTTCTGGAAAAACGGGAATCCAAATCCCGTCCCAACGCAGGCATCGTGCGCCTCAAACACATCGGTCGCAAACAGGACGGCACCGTGGTCGTGGAATTCGAGCGGGTGGTCATGTTCCTCAAACGTTCCGCGCGGGAGTCGTAAGGCGAAAGAAACCCGACGGCGTCTGCATCGCCGTCGGGTTTCTGGTTCCCATACCGAGAACGCTTCTCGAAGGAGCACGACCGCGCCGCGCCCTCCAGGATTAAGGGACGGCCTGCAGGGCCTGATCGATGTCGCGAATCAAGTCCTCGACGTCCTCAATGCCGACGGAGAATCGAATCAACCCCGGAGTGATGCCCATGGCTTGTTGTTCCTCTTGGGGGACCTTACGGTGGGTCATGGTGGCCGGGTGCTGAATCAGGGAATCCACGTTCCCCAGGCTCACCCCCAGAGAAGCCAGGCGAACGCGTGCGATGAAGGCCAGCGCGGCCTCAGCGCCGCCTTTCACCTCAAAAGAAACCACGCCCCCAAAGCCGTTGACCATCTGCTTGCGCGCAATGGCGTGGCCAGGATGCTCGGGCAACCCCGGATAACGCACCCGATGGACCTTGGGATGGGATTGCAGGAACTCGGCCAGCGCCTGGGCGTTGGCATTGTGGCGGGCCATGCGCAGAGCAAAGGTCTTCAGTCCCAACTGGGTCAACCAAGCGTCGAAGGGAGCCACGGAGAACCCCATGGTCCGGGACAGAGGCACCAACCGCTCTTCGAACCAGGCCTGATCCCGGGTGACCACCGCGCCGCCCACCACCACACCATGGCCCACCAGGTACTTCGTGGTGCTGTGGACCACGATGTCCACCCCCCAGGTCAAAGGGCGCTGGGTGTAAGGGGTGGCGAAAGTGTTGTCCACCAACACCCGCGCGCCCGCCTCGTGGGCCAACCGGGCCACCATCTCCAAGTCGACGATGTCCAGGGTGGGATTGGAAGGTGTCTCGGCATACACCACCGCGGGCTTCTCGGCTTCCTCCAGAGCACGAGCCCAGCCCTCTGGGCTCAAATCCCGAACCCAATGTACTCGAATGTCCCAACGGGGAAGGATGGAGGTCAGCAACCGATACGTGGTCCCATAGGCTCGGTGCTGGGCCACGACCGTCTGTCCCGGCTTGACCGCGGCCAAGAAAGCCGCGGTGATGGCCGCCATTCCCGAAGGGTAGAGCCGTCCATAAGCCAAGGTTTTCGGATCGGCATCGGGGTTCTCCCTCCAGAAGTCATAGGCTTCCAGGAGGGCGATGCGCTGCGCGGCCTCATCGGCATTGGGATGACCCAGGCGGGTATAGATATAGCCTTCCCGCTGGCCTTTAAAAACGGCAAAGGCCTCTTCGGGGTCTTCAAACACGTACGTCGAGGTCTGGAAGATGGGCATTACGTGGGAGCCCTCGATATGCTGTCCCCAAATCTCATGCACGGACAGCGTGCTCAATCCGGGCACGGATGACATCATGCACCTCCTCAAAAACCTCCCGCCGAGGCGGGATAGATCAGCCTTCAAACCAGGCCCGATGCTCCTGGACCCACCGAACCAACCGGGCCACACCCTCTTCAATGTCCGTCTTGGGGGTCCATCCTAAATCCCGTTGGGCCTTGCGAATGTCGCTGATGTACACTTTCTGGTCGCCCGGACGCCAGGGGCCGTAACGGACATGGATACGCCGGCCCAGCAGACGCTCCAGCAAAGGGCCGAACTCCCGCCAAATGGACAGAGCCCGCCCTGGACCACCGCCGATGTTGTAGATCTGCCCTGCTGTGACGTCGATGCGCTCCGTGGCGAGCTCGAAGGCGCGCACCAAGTCGTCGATGTACAGCACATCCCGCACCTGTTTCCCATCGCCGTAGATGGTGATGGGCCAGCC
>WFVP01000123.1 GCA_015491595.1 Anaerolineales bacterium | reverse complement strand
CTCCCGCCGAGATACCCCGGCCACCTCTCCAGCCAGGACCTCGTCGAAGGGTCCCTGAAAGAGGGCGAGCCGGCTCAAGGCCAGACGCTGACCATCGGGGAGATGGCCCCAGGAAGCCTGGATGAGGGCCCGCAAGGAACGATGGTGCTCCGGCAAATCCCGGTACAATCCTGCCAGGTCCAGACAGGCCTGCTCCAGCCGGGTCAGCACTCCGCGGCAGGTGTCCTGCACCGCCTGGGCCGCGGCCAGCTCGATGGCCAGGGGCAACCCGCGCGACAGATGGAGGATGCGAATCAGGGCCTGGAGCTCTTCCCCTTCGGGGCGGAAGAGGGGCATCAAACGGCGAGCCCGCTCCACGAACATCTCCACCGCCGGATAAGCCAGAGCCTCCTCCAGCCCGGTCACCCGGTCGTCGTCCGCGGGGAAGGGCAATCCCCGCAAGGGGAAGCGGTGCTCCTGACGAATCTGCAGGGCCCGCCGGGAAGTCAGCAACAACACCAAGTGCGGGGCTTGCATCAACAGGGGCGGCAGCCGCTCGGCCAGCACGTCCACCAGTTCGTCCACGTCGTCCAGCACCAGCAAGGCCCGTTTCCCCTCGGCCCACCGGAGCCATTGGGTATACCAGTTCTCCATCCCCCATTCCTGCTCCAGGGCCTCCTGCAACTCCGCGCGCAGGGCCTGCTCCGAGGCCGCGTTCCCCAAACGCACCCAGTAGACTCCGTCCGGGAACAGGGTCAACGCGCCCCGGGCCACCTCCTGGGCCAGACGGGTCTTGCCGCTCCCCCCCGGTCCCGTCAGGGTTACCAAACGGGTCTTGGGATGAGACAACAAGGAGAGGAGAACGTCGTACTCCCGCTCCCGGCCGATAAGGGGTAGATTCGGGATGGGAAAGCGGCGTCCCTGGCGCACGCTTTCCGGCTCGGGCAACAGGTCTTCCTGGATTTCGTACAGCAAGTGCTGGGCCTCGGCCGGCACCGAAACCCCCAGCTCCTTCTCCATGTGGTCCGCATACTGGTGGTAGACCCGGAAGGCCTCGCCCTTGCGCTCCTGATGGGCCAGGGCTCGCATCAGGTAGGCGTACCCTGCGTCGTCCCAGGGCTCTTGCTTAATCCACCAGCGGGCCAGCTGTTCCACCTGCCCGTATTGGCCGCTCAGGTGGTAGTACCGGAGCAACAGGTGCACGCCCTTCTGAATCAGCTGGTGGTAATGACGGCGCTGTTCGGCAATCCATTCCTCCACCGGCCCCGCGTCCTTGAGCGTGAAGCCCTGCAGGAACTCCCCGCGGTACAAATCCACCATCTTGGCGTAACGGGTCGCGCAATAGGGACAGGCGCCGTAAGGCCGGTGGGCGTGATGCTGCACCGTCTCCGCCATCTGCTGGAATTCCCAGACATCCGTCCACAAACCGGGATGCTCCCGCAGAATCACCGTATCCCGCTGGATGTCCAGACACGGGTCCGCCAGGGGCCCCAGGGCCTGCCGCAGGTTGTACAGGGCCTGTCGCAGGTTCTTGCGAGAGCGATGGGCCGGCACATCGGGCCACAGGAGATAGGCCAGGTAGTCCCGGGGCTGGGGCAGGTTGAGATGCAGGAGGAGGTAAAAGAACAACGCCCGGACTTTATTGGATTCCAGGGTCAAGTGGGTCCCTTCGTGCCATTGAAGGGTGGGGAAACCAAACAGGTAGATGCGCAAACGTACGTTTGACAAACCGCTTTTCTCCATCACAAAATTCCCCGAAGTCGAGGGTAAAAAGCATAAAAGTTGCTCCTTATTATACCCGAAGGCCGCCCCGGCGGTCGCGACGAAACCCCAGAGCGCCTAAACCTTTCCTGAAAAATGAGGACGGGCAGTCGCGCCGCCCGTCCTCCTGCTTCAGGTCACCACCCAGGTGTCGCCGCTGTGGAACAAGTCGGACAGGCGGCCGGGCCCACCCTTTTGCTTCTTGACTTCCTCAATCTGGTGGTACGTGGCCTCCTCGTACGTGGGATGGCGCACTTGATAAAACACGCCCAGGGGCAGAGGGTCTCGCAATTGGGCCAGGGCAAAGGCCTGAGTGAGGGAGGAAGGGTCGTGCACGGCCACGTCGGCCTCGGTGTAGGCGTCCCCCAGCACCACCGGATAGAAGTGGCCATCCCGGAACACCAGGCCCTTCTCGTGGTTCTTGCCGAAGAGCATGGGCTTGCCCGGCTCCAGGTACACGATGTGGTCGTGGCGGCGGTCCCGTTCGGTGTAGGAGAACCACATACCGTGGTTGAAAATCACGCAGTTCTGCAAAATTTCGATGAACGCGAAGCCCTTATGCAAACCGGCCTGGTACATCAT
>WFVP01000122.1 GCA_015491595.1 Anaerolineales bacterium | reverse complement strand
GTTCAAAAGGTGCACTCAAAAGTTGCCGAAGTGGGAGAAAAGATGGTGCCGCTTTGGAAAGGCACCCAGCGTTTCGCACAGGACTGTCCAGGCCCTGGACCGCAGGAGCAAAGAAGAGATAATGCAGCAAGCGGCTTCGCCGCTTGCTGCATTATCTCTCTCTTCATCCGAGGTCCCGGACCCAGACAGACCCGTGCGTTCCAAAAGGAAAAGGCCCGCCTGCAGAGGTGGTCCAAACTTTCGGTCCATAAAGGACCAGCTGATTTCGGCAACATCTGCATGCACCCTGTTCAAATAGCCTACTGCAAAGCAGAAAGTCTTCCGAGTACAATAGCCATATACCTTTGTGACGCGATATCAAAGGGATTTTCCAATGGAGGTGCTTCCTCATGGTTCCGTTCGTCTTTCGCGGCCGCAGAAAAACCAGAGGGATTGTGATTTACACACAACCCACTTGAAGCGACTGTCAGATGGCGAAGAGGTTCTTCGCTGAACACGGCATCCCTTATACAGAGAAAGACGTCACCACCAACCCCTCTTATATGGATGAACTAAAGGAAGTGGCGGGACGTTTTATCACGCCGACGTTGGTCATTGACGGACAGGTGTTCATCGGGTTTGGAATGAACTTGGGGGCGATTCAACAAGCCTTGCGTAAAGGCGGCTACCTGTAATCTTCCTTCGTTCCTACGAGCGTATCCGCCAAATGGCCTATTCCCCTTATAGGGAATGGCGCTCCCGGCCCCGGGTTCGAGAAACTATACTGGAGAGTGCCCCGGAAAACCGGGTGCAAGGGGATGGCACCATCCCCATCCTTCCAGGAGGTGACGAAACATGAGCGCACAAAAGATTGTGCTTCCCATTCAAGGTATGACGTGCGCTTCTTGCGCCAGCCACATCACCCGGGCTTTGAAGAAGGTCTCCGGCGTGGCCGACGTTCAGGTCAACCTGGCCACCGAAAAGGCCACGGTGGTCCTTGCGAACGGCTCGGTGTCCTTACAAGACCTGGTCGAAGCCGTCCGAGACGCCGGATACGACGTGGCAACGGAAACCATCACCCTGCCCATCGGGGGGATGACGTGCGCTTCTTGCGCCAGCCATGTCACCCGTGCGTTAAAGAAAGTCTTCGGCGTCCTGGACGCCAATGTGAATTTGGCAACGGAGAAAGCCACGGTTACTTACATTCCAGGCCTGGCTACCTTGGCCGACTTCAAGAAGGCCGTGGCCGATGCGGGCTACGAGGTTCTGGAGGCTAAATCGGAAGCCCAAGGGGCTGCCCAGACCGAAGAAGAGGAAGACGAGGCCGAACGCAAGATGCGCGAAGCCCGCTTCCGCATGCGCGTTGCCTGGGCCTTTACCCTGCCCATCATCTTGTGGATGCTCCCCGAGATGTTCTGGGGGGTCTACTGGCCTAACGAAACCATTTATAACCTGGGCCTCATCGTACTCGCCCTCCCCGTCCTCTTCTGGGTTGGCCGTCACACCTACCGCAACGGTCTCAAACCCGTGCTCAAAGGCTATGCCAACATGGACACCTTGATTGCCTTGGGTACGGGCGTGGCTCTGCTTACCGGACCGGCATCCTTCTTCTTCCCCGTGGCCAACTATGCCGGTGTCGCGGCCATGATCATGGCCTTTCACTTGACCGGCCGGTACGTGGAAGAGACCGCGAAGGGCCGGGCCTCCCAGGCCATACGCAAGTTGTTGGAACTGGGAGCCAAAACGGCCCGGGTGATTCGGGACGGCAAGGAAATCGAAATTCCCATTGAAGAAGTCCAGGTGGGCGACATCATGATTGTGCGCCCCGGCGAGAAGATTCCCACCGACGGTGTGGTCATCGAAGGCGAGAGCGCGGTCGACGAATCGATGGCCACGGGCGAATCCATGCCGGTGAACAAACGCCCGGGCGATGAGGTCATCGGTGCCACCATCAACCAAGACGGTCTGTTAAAGGTACGGGCCACGCGGGTGGGCAAGGACACTTTCCTGGCCCAGGTCATCAAGTTGGTGGAAGAAGCCCAGGGCACCAAAGTTCCAATCCAGGAATTCGCTGACAAAGTTACGGCTGTGTTCGTGCCCATCATCATCACCATTGCCATCCTCACCTTTGTAGCCTGGCTTGTCTTCCCGGACACCATGCGCCGCCTGGTGGAACTGGGCTCCTTCCTGCCCTGGGTTGACCCCACTTTGGGCGTAATTACCCTGGCGGTGGTCTCGACCGTCGCCGTGCTGGTCATCGCCTGCCCCTGCGCGCTGGGCTTGGCCACGCCCACAGCTCTGATGGTAGGCAGCGGACTGGGCGCGGAGCACGGCATCTTGATTCGCAGCGGCGAGGCCATTCAGACCTTGAAGGACGTACAGGTCATCATCTTCGACAAGACGGGCACCATCACCAAGGGTAAGCCGGAAGTTACCGATGTCGTCCCGCTCAATGGCTTTACAGTCGAAGAGGTCCTCCGTCTGGCCGCCTCGGCTGAGCGAGGGAGCGAACACCCCCTGGGCCGCGCCATCGTGGAACGGGCCGAAGGGGAAGCATTGGCTCTGGAGGACCCCCAGGATTTCCAGGCCATACGCGGCAAGGGCGTGATTGCAAAAGTAGGAGACGCGACCGTCCTGGTAGGTTCACGGCGGTTGATGCAGGAACACGGCATTGACCCGGCGCCGGCCGAAGATCAAATGCGGGGCCTGGAGGAAGAGGCCAAAACGGCCATGCTGGTCGCCATCAACGGTCAGTTGGCGGGCGTCATCGCGGTAGCCGACACCCTCAAGGATGACTCGGTTCTGGCCATCCAGGAACTCCACCGCATGGGTCTGAAGACGGCCATGATCACGGGCGACAACCGCCGCACCGCGGAAGCCATCGCCCGCAAGGTAGGCATCGATTACGTGCTGGCAGAAGTGTTGCCCGACGGTAAAGTGGCCGAGGTGAAGAAGATGCAGGAGCAATTTGGGATGGTGGCCTTCGTGGGCGACGGCATCAACGACGCACCTGCCCTCACCCAGTCCAACGTGGGTATCGCCATCGGCACCGGTACGGACATCGCCATCGAGGCCAGCGACGTCATCCTGGTGCGCGGACACCTGAGCGGCGTTGTGGAGGCCATCAACCTGAGCCGGGCCACCTTCCGCAAAATCAAGCAGAACCTCTTCTGGGCCTTCTTCTACAACGTGGCCATGATTCCCCTGGCCATCATCGGTTGGATGCACCCGGTACTGGCGGAAATCGCCATGGCCACCAGTTCCATCACCGTGGTCACCAACGCCAACCGACTCCGGAAAGTCGACATTCGACCCTCCTATATGAAGACCGAAGACCGGTCCCAGGCCCAACTTTCCGGCCGAACCTCCGAGGCCACGGCCTGAAGGGGTAAGGTGAAGCGGGGTGGGCGCAAGGTCCACCCCGCTTTTTTCAACCATCCTGCCGGATGGAGCCATGAGGAGGAACGGGAACCATGACGTATGCGTACGATGTCATCATTGCCGGGGCCAGTTTTGCAGGATTGGCTGTGGCGGCTCATCTCCGGGGAAGACGCGTGTTGGTCATTGACCACCAGCCCATTGGCGCAGGACAAACCTCGGCTTGTGGTGTTCCCTTGGCCACCCTTAAGGCGTTGAACCTGGAAGACGCGGTTTTGCAAATCCACGACGCCCTCATCCTGCACACTCCAGAACGCTCCTTTGTCTACCCGGTACCCCAATACCCTTATTGCACCTTCGATTACGAGAAACTCTGTCGCCTCCTGTGGGAACGCGCCACCGCGGATTTCGTGGAAGCCCCGGCCCTGGGAGTCGAAGGTCAGCGGGTACGCACGCCCAAGGGCGAGTACGAGGGACGGGTCATCGTGGACGCCAGCGGTTGGCGAGCGGTCCTGGCTTCCAGTCTGCGCCCGGATTGGGTTCAGGGGCAGGCCGTCAACTTCGGTCTGGAGAGTACGGTGCCCTATGCCGATGAGGGCCTGCACTTCACCTACGACCCCAAACGCCTGGGGCGGTTAAGCATTGCCTGGATTTTTCCCATCAACGGCGCGAGTCGCATCGGTATCGGTCGGTACGAGGGCGAAACCCAGGGCACCCTGCGCCTCCTGGACCTGTACCTGGCCGACCTGGGCCAGGCCCGGCGCAAGGTCCACGGCGGTTACTTTACCTACCGCTTGCGGGACCCAGTTCTGGAGCACCTCTTCCTGGTGGGGGATGCCGCGGGGCAGTGCCTTCCCCTGACCGGAGAAGGCATCCGCCCGGCGCTGTACTTCGGCACCCAACTGGGGCGTCTGCTGCGGCGGCACCTGGAAGGGGAGCTCTCGTTGGACCAGACGCGGGAACGCTACCGGCGCTTGGTCCTGCGATATAAAAAGGCCTACGACCTGCTGTACCGCCTGCAGCGCTTACTCCCGCGCCTTCCGCTATCGGTTTTGCAAATCTTCATGGCTTTGGGGACCCGGCCCAGCGTCTACCGCCGAACCCTGCGCCGCTACTTCGCCGCGTTCGCGCTGGATGATGGAGAGCAACCCCAATCCCCGGCCTTTACCCTGGGAGAAAGCACAGCATGAGTTCCTGGACCCTTACGTTTGGCTCTCAGCCCTTTCGCCCCCGCCCAGGGACACCTTCGTCGTCCACGGTGAGCCCGAAGCCGCCCACGGCCTGGCCCAAACCCTGCAGACGTGGGGTTGGAAGGCTCAGGCGCCAGAGATAGGCCAAAGTGCCGTCTTGACGGCGACGTCCTGAACTTGTTACAAGCCGCTTGGGAACCCGAAGGCGGTTCGTCCCACACCAAACCTAAAGGAGGTGCATCATGGAACACCACAACTGCCATGTGGAACCCTTCGAAAAGCCGGTAGACATGGACGCTCTGCGCCAGTCCATGGTGGCCTATCTGGCCGTGGGCGGCATGGGATGTCCCCGATGCGCGATGCGGGTGCAAAACGCGCTCCTGCGCCTGGAAGGCGTCCACCTGGCCAGTGTCTATCTCGAGCATCAAATGGCCGCCGCGGCCTACGACCCCGACCAGGTCTCCCCCAACGACCTGGTGCAGGCCGTCGCCCAAGCCGGGAACGATGGACGCCATCACTACTGGGCACGCGTCGTGGCCATCATGCCGGCCCAGGAAGCCCTCAGCGACGAGGTCTGGGAATCGTAGGGCCATGATGTTGACCACAACCCAAACCCGCCGGACAAGCGCCCATCTTCCAGAACCCATGATCCGGGTCCGGGACCTGCGCAAAGTGTACCGGACGCGGCGAGGGCCCATGGAGGCTGTACGTGGGGTGAGCTTTGATGTTTATCCTGGTGAGATTTTCGGCCTCGTCGGCCCCGACGGCGCGGGGAAAACCACCACCATCCAGATGTTGTGTGGCCTCCTCACCCCCACCGCGGGCGAGGCCACCGTCGCGGGGGTGGATGTGGTGCGCGACCCCGAGGCCCGGGGCGGCAGGGTGGGCTACATGTCCGAAGGGTTCACCCTGTACGGCTCCCTGACGGTGGAGGAGAACCTGGACTTCTTCGCCCAGCTCTACAAGGTGCCCCCCGAAGTGGCTGTGGAACGCAAGGAGCGCCTTCTGCGCTTTGCCCGCCTGGAAGAGGCCCGTAGCCGTCGCGCCGAGCACCTCTCCGGTGGCATGAAGAAGAAACTGGCCCTGGCCTGCACCCTCATCCACCAGCCCCAAATCCTCTTCCTGGACGAGCCCACCACTGGCGTGGACCCCGTTTCCCGACAAGAGTTCTGGAAGTTGTTGTATGAGTTCCTGGCCGAGGGCATCACCATCTTCGTCACCACGCCTTATATGGACGAGGCGGAACGCTGCCATCGGGTAGCCCTCATGCGGCGGGGGGAAATCATCGCCATGGACGCCCCCGAAGCGCTCAAAGGGATGATTCACGGCGTGGCCGTGGATATAGTGGCCCATCCCCAAACGCGCGCGGTGGCCCGCCTGCGAGAAATCCCCGGCGTGACCCAGGTGCAGGTTTTCGGCGAACGCCTTCACCTCCTGCTGCGGGATGGGGAGGCCCTGGCCCGCAACCTCCCCCAGCGCCTGGCCCAAGCCGGCATCACCGTGACCCACATGGAAATCACCAAGCCCAGCCTGGAGGACGTCTTCATCGCGGCCATCGAAGAGTTGCGCGCGGCCGAGGACGTGCGTCGTCCTATCATCCCCCTTCCCGAAGAGGAGCCCGACCGAAACGGCCACCGGGAGGCGGCCATCCTGGCCGAGGGCCTGACCAAACGCTTTGGTTCCGTTCTGGCCGTAGACAACGTGACCTTCACGGTGGGCAAAGGCGAGGTTTTCGGTTTCCTGGGACCCAATGGTTCGGGCAAGACCACAACCATTCGCATGTTGTGCGGTTTGCTGCCCCCTACTGCGGGTCGGGCCACCGTCGCGGGCTTTGACGTGGTGCGCGAACGCGGCCGCATGAAGCCCCACATCGGCTACATGTCTCAGAAGTTTTCCCTCTACAACGACCTCACCGTAGAGGAAAACATCCGCTTCTACGGCGACGTGTACGACCTTCCTCCACGGCGGTTTCAGGAACGGCGCCGCTGGGTACTGGAAATGGCCGGCCTGGTGGGCAAAGAACACTTACTGACCCGGGACCTCTCCGGCGGATGGAAACAGCGCCTGGCCTTAGGCTGCGCCATCCTTCACGACCCTCAGGTCCTCTTCCTGGACGAACCCACCAGCGGTGTGGATCCCGTCTCCCGTCGGGAATTCTGGGACCTGATTTTCGCCCTGGCCGCGCAGGGAACCACGGTGTTCGTGACCACCCATTACATGGACGAAGCGGAACACTGCCACCGCCTGGGCCTCATCTACCGAGGACGCCTCATCGCCCTGGGCAGTCCGGCCCAATTACGGGCCAATATGAAGTTGGGCTCCCTGATCGAGGTGCCTGTTCGGGACCCCTTAGCCGCCCTCGCACCTTTGGAAGGACTTTCCGAAGTCATCCAGACCAGCATCTTCGGCGACAAATTGCACGTTCTGGTATGGGAGGCCGAGGCCGGCCAAGAGGCCGTGGAACGGGCCCTCCACCCCCTGGGCCTGTTGGCCGGTCCCATCCGGCCCGTTTCCCTTTCCCTGGAAGACCTGTTCATGCTCTTCATCGAAATGGAAGAAGCCGGTCGTAAAGCCCGAGGTGCATCATGACCTGGCACGGTGTGCTTCCCATCCTCAAAAAGGAATTCCGGGAAATCTGGCGGGACCCCTATACCCTGAGCATCGCCCTGTTGCTGCCTGTGGCCCTGCTCTTCCTCTTCGCGTACGCCCTCAACCTGGACGTGAAGGACATCCCCCTGGCCGTGGTGGACCTGGATCATACCCCCGAAAGCCGGGCCTATGCCCAGGCCTTAGTGAACACGGGCAAGTTCGTCCTGGCCTACCGGCCCGATTCGCCGGAAGAGGCCGAAGACCTGCTGGATCGGGGACAGGCTCAGGTGGTGCTCATCATTCCCGGGGGGTTCGCCCGGGCCCTGCGTCGCGGGGAAACAGCTCAGGTGCAAACCCTGGTAGACGGCACTTTTCCCACCTCGGCCCGGGTCGTGCGGGCCTATGTGGACGCGGTCAACGACGCCTTCTTGGCCGAACTGGCCGGGGAACGCCTGGCCGCGCTCCAGGCCGTGGACCGCCATCTGACCGCGCCTGCGGTGGTGGCCATACCCCAGGTGCGTTACAACCCTGCGATGCGCAGCGAGTCCTTCATCGTGCCCGGACTCATCGGCGTGCTCCTTATGGCCTTCCCGCCTCTGCTCGCCGCGCTGGCCATCGTACGAGAGAAGGAACACGGCTCCATTCAACAAATTTTCGTCTCCCCCTTGCGACCCTGGGCCTTTATCGTGGGCAAACTACTACCCTACTTGCTCATCGCCTTCGGAGAGCTGGCCTTAATTTTGTTGGCCGCCCGTTACTGGTTCCGGGTACCCCTTCAAGGGAGCCTGGCCCTCTTCCTCCTGGCCTCTATCCCCTACGCGGTGAGTACCGTGGCCATTGGGTTGTTGGTCAGTACCCTCACCCGAACCCAAGTGGCGGCCATGCTCTTGGCCCTGGTCCTGACCATGATGCCTTCGTTCCTCTTCTCAGGCTTCATGTTCCCCATTTTCACCATGCCCATAGCCATGCAAGTCTACGCCTACCTCTTCCCTGCCCGGTACTACACCAAAATCACCTACGATGTGTTCCTCAAGGGTGTGGGCTGGGAAGTCTGGTGGCCTCAACTGGTGGTGCTCACAGCCTACACCCTGGTCATCCTGGTCCTGGCCGTCTGGCGCTTCCGAAAGAGGGTGGGATGATGGTCAACCGACGCTTGTGGGGCCTGATGCGCAAGGAGTTCATCCAGTTCGCCCGCGACCGGGCGCTGGTGTTGCTCATCCTCTATACCTTTGTCGAAATCGCCATCTGCGGTTGGGCCCTCACCCTGGAAGTACGCAACATGGCCACCGCGGTATACGACGGTGACCATACGCCGGAAAGCCGGGCATTGGTGGACGCCTTCGCCCGCCTGGAGGGTTTCCGCCTGGTGGCCCAGGTGGAGAACCCCGACGCACTCCAAGCCCTGATGGATGCGGGGGAGATTCAGTTTGCCCTGGTGGTTCCCCAGGGCTTTGCCCGAACCCTACGCCGGGGCGAAACGGCCCAGGTACAGGTTCTGGTGGATGGTAGCAACAGCACCATTGCCAGCCAGGCCCTGGCCATCACCGCGGGCATGCTGAAGGAGTACAACCAGAAGGTTCGAATGCGCCGCGTCCAACGCGCAGGCCTGGGGGGCTTTTCCCCCCTCCCCCGGGTAGAGAACGTGATTCGCATCTGGTACATGCCCCAACTCAAGTACGTCCACTTCATCATGCTCACCATGCTCACCATCTCCGTGCTCATTCTGGGGATTCTGATTCCCGCCGCGGCCATTGTTCGGGAGAAGGAAGCCGGTACCCTGGAACAGTTGATAATGACCCCGGTGACCAACGCGGAGCTCATCACGGCCAAAATCCTGCCCATGATGGGGCTGAAGCTCGTGGGGCTGACCCTGGGCGTGCTCATGTCCATGTGGGTGTTCGGGGTTCCCCTGAAGGGCAGCGCGCTCCTGTTCTACGGCATCTCCCTGCTCATGTTCATGAGCAGCAGCGGCATTGGGGTGCTCATCGGCACCCTGGCCCGAAACATGCAGCAGACCCTCATGCTGGCCTTCTTCATTCTGTTTCCTCTGGCCTTTCTCTCGGGTACCGTGGTGCCCATCAGCAATATGCCCCGGGTCCTCCAGTGGTTCACCTATCTGAGCCCTCTGCGTTACTACGTAGAGGTCACCCTGGGGATTTTCCTCAAAGGCGTGGGGCTGGACGTGCTCTGGCCTCAGACCCTGGCCCTGACCCTGTACGGCCTGGTGTTGTTGAGCATCAGCGCCCTGTATTTCCGAAAACGGCTGGTGTAGGCAACGCTCGCAACCTGGGCGATGAGGGAAACCTGAATCGTAAGGAGTGGAACCCATGAACAAGACTTGGCGATACGTCCTCACGGGCATCTTTTTCGCCGCGATCCTGGCCCTGGGGTGGTGGTGGATGGGTCGGGAGGCCCAGGGAAGCCGCCATCAGATACGGGCCACAGGCACCATTGAAGTGGAAATGGTGGCCATTGCCTCGGAGATGGGCGGCCGCATTGTGGAAATCACCGTCAACAAAGGTGACGAAGTCCGGGAAGGGGACGTTCTGGTGCGCCTGGAGACGGACATGATTGACGCGGACCTGGCCCGCACGGAAGCCGCCATCCAATCTCTGGAAAAGGCCCGGGACGCGGCCCGGGAAGCCTGGCGTGCGGCCCAGGCCGCAAGCGCCAACCCCCAGGAAATCGAGCTGCGCATTGCGGAAATCCAGGCGCAGTTGGACGCGGCCGAACTTCAACTCCAGGCCGCCCAGCTGGCCGGAAACCCACAGCAGGTACAGCTGGCCCAGACCACCCGGGACGGCCTGCAACGAGTGCTGGACCTGCTCACCACCATGCGGGATGAGCCTTATGCCCTGGAGGCCCAGGCCAGCCAAGCGGAGATGCTTTACCAGGGTCTCGAAGCCCTCCTGCAAGCCGCGTATAGCATCCAGGACCTGCTTCAACTGCAAAAGGAGAAGATGACCCTGACTGCGCCCCGAAGCGGTTTCATCCTGGACCGCCTGTTTTCGGCAGGGGAAATCGCCGCGCCCCTGGCCCCCATCCTGATGCTGGCCGACCTGCGACAGGTCACCCTCACGGTGTACCTGCCCGAAACGGCGTATGGTCGAGTTCGTCTGGGGGACTCGGTAGCCGTATACGTGGACAGCTGGCCGGAGCGCACCTTCACGGGCACGGTGACGTACATCTCGCCGCAGGCGGAATTCACTCCGGCCAACGTGCAAACCCCTGACGAGCGGGCCCGGCTGGTGTACGCGGTGGAAATCACCCTGCCCAACGACGACCTGGCCCTGAAACCGGGAATGATTGCTGACGCGGTGTTCGAAGAAAATCCGTAAATCATCCGGAGGCAAGAGACCATGGACCTCGCGTCTCTGACCCAGGTCACCCGCAAGCGTTACAACCGCATTGCGCCCCTGTACGACCTCATGGAGACTTTCGTGGAGCGGGCCCGTTTTCAGAAGTGGCGCGCCCGGTTGTGGTCTCGCGTGAGGCCCGGACGCATTCTGGAGGTCGGGGTGGGCACAGGAAAGAACATGCCCTACTATCCCCCCGGCGCCCAGGTCACGGCTATCGACCTCAGCGAAGCCATGCTGGCGCGGGCCCGTTCCCGGGCCCGGAAACTGGGCCTGGACGTCGACTTGCAATGGATGGACGTCCAATCCCTGGCCTTCCCCGACGATGCCTTTGACACCGCCGTTGCCACCTTTGTCTTCTGCTCGGTGCCCGACCCCATCCGGGGGCTGCAAGAACTGGCCCGGGTGGTCAAACCCGAGGGGGATATCTGGCTTCTGGAGCACGTGCGGGTGGACAGACCCATCATCGGTCCCCTCATGGACCTGCTCAATCCCCTGGTGGTGCGTATGGTGGGCGCCAACATCAACCGCCGCACGGTCGAGAACGTCCGTCGGGCGGGGTTGACCCTGGTCTCTGTTGAAAACCTCAGCGGGGACCTGGTCAAGCTCATCCATGCCCGCCCACCCCAGGCTCAGGCATCCCGCCATCCTGCATCTCCTGGCTGAACCTCTTGGAGAGCGTCACTCCCCGGGGTATACTGGTGGGCGTTCCCCATTTGTCCCACATCTTCTCCAACCAAGGAGGTCTGCGGTGCGCGAT
>WFVP01000121.1 GCA_015491595.1 Anaerolineales bacterium | reverse complement strand
GGTTTGCTTCGGGCCAGGAAGGCGTGGGTGTAAGGGTGGGCGAAGGCGACGGGCTCACGGTTGCCGAGGGGTTGGGGGTAAGCCGGGACGTTGGGCTCCCTGCCGACGGAGGCGTGCGGGAAGCGGGTTCGGTTCCAGAGGGCAGGGTCGCCGTTACTGGGGAAGTGGTCCCGCATCCCAAGAGCACCCCAAGGCACCCAATCGAAAGGAAGATGGCCCAGCGGAAACCCATGACGCACATCCTGCGATGGCGATGTCCGGGACTTACCGCAGGGGATAACCCTGCTGGGCCAGCACCTGTCGCAGGTGGGAACGCCCCTCGCGCGCGGCTTTGCGGGCCGCGACCTCCAGCCAACCGAGGACCTCGCCTGTACGCCGGCGGTAAATCCCGGCTCGGCGGACCTCCTCGTCGAAGGCCCGGAGGTGCTCCTCCTGATGGCGATGATAGGTTTCACGATGGAGCACGGCCTCCAGAGGGAGGCGGGGCTTGAGCGCGGGGTCTTCCGCCGGCCAACCCAGGGTCATGCCCGAAATGGGAAACACCCGAGGGGGCAGGTCGAGGAGGGCGATGACATCTTCCGGACGGTTCCGAATACCCCCGATGAAGCACATGCCCAACCCCAGGGCTTCGGCTGCGATAGCCGCGGTCTGCATGGCGATGGCTGTATCCACCGCAGCCACGAGGAAATCTTCCACATACTCGGTGTTTTGTTCCAGACCGTGCATTCGACAGGCCAAATCCAGGCGATACCGGTCTGCACACCAGGCCAGGAACACGGGGGCCTGCCGAATGTGTTCTTGTTGGCCGCAGAGCTCCGCGAGGCGGTCCCGCTTTTCTGGGTCGGTGACCGCGACCACGCTCCACGTTTGCAGGTAGGAGGAAGTGGAGCTCCGTTGAGCTGCAGCAACGATGGTCTCCACCATTTCCCAGGGTACGGGGTCGGGCTTGTAGCGCCGAATGGAACGATGGGCGTGGATGACTTCCAATACCGGGTGGATCATGAGACGCTCCTGCATGGTTCGGGCTAAATGTGAATGGCCGCGCCCAGGGCCGCGTGGGCCACCTCGGCGATGACTTCGCTCAAGGTAGGGTGCGCATGTACGTTGTGGGCCAGTTCCTCGGGGGTCATCTCCATCATGCGGGCCAGGGTGAGTTCGGGCAGGAGCTCGGTGACCTCCGGCCCGATGAGGTGCGCGCCCAGGATTTCCCCGTCGTCTTCGTTGACCACCAACTTGATCCAGCCCTCGTGCTCGCCCAGGGCCAGGGCCTTGCCGTTGGCCTGGAAGGGGAACTGGGCCACCCGAACCCGGTACCCCCGTTCCTTGGCCTGGGCTTCGGTGAGGCCGAACGCGGCCACCTGGGGCTGGCTGTACACCGCTCGCGGCATGAAGGCGTAGTCCAGGGGGACGGTCTCGTGGCCGGCCATGGCCTCCATGCACAGGATGCCCTGGGCCGAGCCCACGTGGGCCAGCATGAGCTTGCCTGTGACGTCGCCGATGGCCCAGATGCCGGGCACGTTGGTGGCCATGCGGTCGTCCACCTGAACGGCCCCTTTCTCCGTCAGGGCCACGCCCACCTCTTCCAGGCCCAGGCCCTGGGTGTTGGGTCGGAAGCCGATGGCCACCAGCACCTGGTCACCCTCCACCTCGGCCTCCCCCTTGGGGCCCTCCATACGCACGCGCACACCGTCCTTGCCCCGCTCGATGCCCACCACTTTGTGCTTGGTGAGCACCTGAATCCCACGCTTCTTCAGGGCCTTGCCCAGTTCTTTGCCCAGGTCGGGATCCTCCAGCGGAAGCAGGTGGGGCATCATTTCCACCACGGTGACCTCCGCGCCGTAGGCGTTCCAGACTGTGGCAAACTCCACCCCGATGGGTCCACCGCCGATGATGACGGGCTTTTCGGGCAGGCGTTCCTGCAAAATGGCCTCCCGGTAGGTCAGCACCCGCTCTCCATCGGGCTCCATGCCCGGCAGCAAGAAGGGCCGGGCCCCGGTGGCGATGACCACATGCTGGGCCTGGATACGATACGGCTCGCCCTCCTTGGGCGTGACCTCCACCACCGTGCGTTCCACCAGGCGACCGGTGCCCATGTGAACGTCCACATTGTTCTTGCGCATGAGGAAGGCCACCCCCTTGGTGAGCCGGCCGGCCACCTGACGGCTGCGCTTCACCGCCTTGGCATAGTCCAGGGAAACCTGGTCCGCCCCCTGGATGCCGAAGTCCTTGGCCCGTTTCCGCAGGATGTAGGCGATTTCCGCGTTCCGCAGCAGGGCTTTGGAGGGAATGCAGCCCACGCTGAGGCACACACCGCCCAGCCATTCCTTTTCGACCAGGGCCACCTTCATGCCCAGTTGGGCGCCGCGAATGGCCGCGACGTAACC
>WFVP01000120.1 GCA_015491595.1 Anaerolineales bacterium | reverse complement strand
GGGCGTGGCGTTGGGTGAGGCCACGAAGAAGACCGGCGCGGTGGGCGAGGCCTGAGGAGGACGGGGAAACGCGGCACCCACCCACACGCCTTCCGGGGACCCTACGGCGGTCCATCCCCACCACAAACCCAGGGTGCTGGCGCACAACAACAGGCCACCCAGGGCCAGCATCCCTCGGGTACGGCGAAACCACGTCCAGGGCGAAACGCCGCGGGAAGCACCCATCGCTCGACGGAGGCGCGGTCGGGGGCCCCGCTTACAACATGTCTTCCAGCGGCCGGGCCAGCCAGGCTTCCGCTTCCTCCGGGTCGGTGAAGATGCGGATTTCCGCACCGCCCTCGGGCGCGGTCAGCGCGATGATGCGCTCGATGGCCCGGCGCACTTTGTCGTTGGACACCAGCACGGCCACCCGCAGGCGGCGGGCCGCCGGGTCACTGTTGACTTCCACCGCGTACTGGATGGCCTCCTCCGGGAAGTCCTCCAGGGAACGCAGGTCATACAGGTTCCGGGTCAGCCGGTCGGAATACAGCTCGTGGGTCTCCGCGAAACGACGCCAGTGCTCCAGCGTGTGCTCGTCAATGCGCCATACGGTGATGTTCATCCCGCCGTCGGCCCGGCGTTCCACCGCGTATCCCAGGTCGGGTTCCGGCTCCCAGTACAGGGGCTTGGGTTTCTGTTCCATCATCCATCAACCTCCTCGCGCTAAGTGACGCTTTTGATTATACCCGGCCCCGGGGAGCCCCCGGAAAGTGGGCGCCCTTCCCCCAAGCCCTGATGTTTTGCATGTAACGAACGCCGCGGTTTCTTCGTCTTCCTGAGTGGAAAACCGCGGGAATCGCAGCCAATCCAGGAGGGTTTGGGGGAGGGTGGTATGCGCCAAAGGCATACCTGCGTCCGAGGGCAATCCCTGGTGGAATTCGCCCTGATTGCGGGTCTGTTCATTGGTCTCTTGATGGGGGTGGTCGAGTTCGCGCACTTGCTCTACGTGTACACCGCGACGGCCAGCGCGGCCGCGGAGGCGGCCCGCTACGGCGCGACCACGGGCACCACGCCCGATGGCATCCCCCGCTACCAGGATTGCGAGGGCATTCGGCGCGCCGCCCTGCGCATCGGCGCCATGGCCGGCCTGCGACCCGAGGACGTACAGGTCTTCTTCGACCGTGGACCGGGCACCACCCCCTACGCCGCCTGTCCCAATCCCCCCACCACCGTGCGCGGAGGCGACCGGGTGGTGGTACGGGTGACCATCGTGTACCGACCGCTGGTACCCCTGTTCCCCAAGACCACTCTGCCCTTCACCGCCGAGGTCAGTCGGACCTTATTGGGTCAGGTTCGCGTTTCGCCGTGATGGAGAGGAAGGCCATGCTGCACTTCCGACGCCAACCCGGTCAGGCCCTGGTCGAGTTCACCCTCATCGTGGTGGTGCTCTTCCTGTTGATGGCGGGCACCGTGGATGTGGCCCGTCTGGTCACCGCGTACACGTACCTGAACAACGCGGCCCAGGAAGGGGCCATCTACGGCGCCATGTACCCGGCCCAGGTGGCGGAAATCCAGGCCCGGGTGCAGGAGTCGGTCAAGAGCCTGTTCCCGGACCCGACCACCCTGACCATCACCGTTTCGTACCACACCCAACCCTGCCCCGGACATCTCATCCAGGTGGATGTCTCCGCGCCCGTGACCCTCATCTTCCCCTTTGCCGAGGTCTTCGTATCCGGACGCCAGGTCCTTCTGCACACGTCCGCGCAGCAGATGATTCTGACGTCCAACGTCCCGACCTGCCCGTAACGTTGGTACGAGGAGGTACGCCATGAAACGAACCCGTGCCCAAATTCTGGTGATGGTGGCCCTGGGACTGGTGGGACTGATGGCCATGGTGGCCCTGGCCGTGGACGGAAGTCGGGTGTACATGGACCGACGTATGGCCCAGAATGCCGCCGACGCCGCGGCCCTGGCCATGGCCTGGGAGTGGCTTCGCACCAACGGCAGCTGTCAGGCGGCCATCAACAAAGGCTATCAGGTGGCGGCCTCCCTGGGATACGACAACGACGGCCTGACCAATTCGGTGGAGCTCTTCTGCCCGCCCAGCACCGGGCAGTACGCCGGACAACGGGGGCACTTCCAGGCCCTCATCACCACCCACACCTCCACCACCCTCCTGAACCTGGTGGGCTGGTCCCAGTTGAACAGCACCGCCGAGGCCGTGGCCCGGGCCTCCCAGGGAACCCTCTTCGGGTTCAACGCCATCGTGGCCCTGAGCGAAACCCGATACGGCGGCACCTTCGGCGGTATCAAGATGAACGGCAATTCCCTGGTGCGCATCCGCAACGGCGGCATGTTCAGCAACAGCAACGCCTCCCGCAGCATTTGGGGCGTGGGGTCCGCCACCCTGCGCATCGAGCTGGACCCCGGGTTCACCCTGGACGCGGTGGGGGACTGCCGTCTGCCCTCACGCTATGCCTCCCTGTGCCGGCCCGGGGTGCCCCAGGTGGACTACGAAACCTGGGTGGCCCAGCTGGACGAGATTATCCCGGCCATCCCCGCACCGCCGGCCTGCACGGTGAACATGTCCCGCCTCTCCCTCTCCAACGATGTGTTACCTGCCGGCGTGTACTGTGTAAGGGGGGACGTCAACCTCGACAACGTCACCATGCAGGGTAAGGTGGTCATCGTGAGTTCGGGCAACGTGATTCTGGACGGGGACAACACCGCGGAGAACCTGGAGATTTACGCCACGGGACGCATCGTGCGCTTCGCGGCCAGCTCGACCTTCTCGGCCCAGCGGTTGCGCATCTACTCCACCGGGGGAACGGACGTGGAACTGCTGGGCGGAGCCCGGGTCAGCAGCGGAGATACGCTGATTTATCTGACCCGCGGCATCATCGATTGGCGGGGCAACACCCAGGTCCAGCTGTGCCCGCCGCCGCCCAATGACCCCGACGGGTTCGGTGGGCTGGTGGTTTACCTCAAGGACGCCACCCGGGCGCCGGATGTCATCTTCCGGGGGAACACCGAGAACTGGATGGCCGGCACCTTCCTGGCACCCAAAATCCCTGTCCAGTTCAACGGTAATTCGGATAACTCCTATACCCGGGTGACCTGCCACGGATTCACTTCCACGGCCGGCGTGCCGTCCCAAATCATCGCCTACGCGGTCCAAATCAACGGCAATTCCTACACCTACGTGGACTTCGACCCCAACTTCCTCTTCAAACGTCCCACCATCGAGTTGCTGAAGTAGTCAATCCCTCCCTCAAACCTTTCCCTTCCCCGGCAGGGGCCGACGCGCAGCGGACGCGTCGGCCTTCTGCTGTTCCGTGGTAAGATTCTGCCCAGGCACCCCAACTCCAGGAG
>WFVP01000119.1 GCA_015491595.1 Anaerolineales bacterium | reverse complement strand
TGTCCACTCGTTGATACCGCCGCAAACCATAGGGTTGCGGCGGTATCAACGAGTGGACATCCTGGACCGGCAGGAAGTGGATGGAGAGGTCTGGTATCGTATCGGTCCGGATGCCTGGATTCCCCAGTACGTGGTGGGGGTGGTGGAGCCCCGCACCGAGCCGCCTCCCGGGGTACCCGCGGACCGCTGGATTGAAATCAACGTGTTCGAGCAAACTTTGAGCGTGTATGAGAACAATCGCCTGGTGTACGCCACCTTGATTTCCAGCGGCACTGGCGTGTTCTACACCCGGGTCGGCGTGTTCCAGATTTACGAGAAACTGCCCCTGGAGACCATGCGGGGCGCGTTTCTGGCCGACCGTTCGGACTTCTACTACCTGGAAGACGTTCCCTGGACCATGTACTACGACGAAGCGAGGGCCATTCACGGGGCCTATTGGCACGACAACTTTGGCTTTCGGGAATCTCGAGGTTGCGTCAACCTGACCATCACCGATGCCAATTGGGTGTTCCAGTGGGCGCGGGAAGGGGATTGGGTGTATGTCTGGGACCCTTCGGGTCAAACCCCCGCAGAATGAGGTGCGGCGAGGGGTGCGAGGCCGCGGCTCGGCGGAGACTTGGCGCGCGTGTGGGGAAGGGCCCCGCTTCTGGGAACAGGCCCTTCCCCGCTTCTTTTAGGCAGGCACATCCCATCCTGTAAGGAGGTTTCTTCTATGATGGATTCCGCTCTGGTGCGCAAGATGCAGAAGGCGAAGCAGTATGCCTATGAGAAAGCTGACCGTGTGAAGTTCATCCGGTTTGAGGTGGAAGTCAAAGGCAATCACGGGGTGCACTTTGTGCGTTACGAGGCGGGTCAGTGGTTGTGTGATTGCGCCTTCTTCCGCCAGCGGGGTCGCTGCAGCCACACCATGGCGATGGAATACATCCTGGAGGGCATGCTGGAGGATTGAGGGAACCGTATCCTGTCCCACGGTCACGTCAGGGCCGGGGGGCGGATGGCTGGGTACTCGTGGGAGGCACCAGGAGGCGTATTGCGCGGGGAAGCACCTGAAGGTGCACCTCCTGGGCGGCGGGAAGCGGGTCCCCATCGCAATAGAGGGGCCAGGAAGGGGGCAGTCGCAGCCGGGCCTCCCGTAGCGGGCGTCCTCCCCAGGGCCAGGTCAGGGGCCAGCCGTGCTCGCGAAGGGCGCGGGCCGCCTGAAGAAGGACCTGCCGCCAGGACGAGGCCACCAGGGGCCAGACCTCCAGTTGACCGTCCTGGGGGGAACCTTGGGGAAACCGAATCAGGCCGCCGGCGTACAAGGGGAGATTGGCGAAGACCAGCATCCAGGCCCGCCAGTCCGCAGGGCCGACGTCGGTCTGGAGGGTGATGTCGGCCGCGTGCCAGTGCCGGAGGGTGTGGAGGGCTTCCCGAACGAACCGTGCCCAGGTGCGCACCAGGGGGCGTCCGTTCTCGCGGCGTTGCCCTTCCACCGTCAGGACCACGGCCGCGTCCAGGCCCGTGCCGACCCACAGCACCCCCAGGGCGCCGTTGACCCGGAACAGGTCCCACGCCTGCGGTTGGGCCTGGAGTAAGCGCTCGGCGGCCCGTTGGAGCGTTGAAGTCCGGCGATAAGGACCGGGGATGGGGAGATTCAGATAACGGGCCAGCACGTTCCCCGTGCCGCCCGGGAGGATGCCCAGGGGGATGGAAGTGTGTTGTAAGCCCGCCGCTGCCCAGCGGAAGGTGCCGTCCCCGCTTAGGACGATGACTCGCTCGACGCCGTGGCGCACGGCCCATCGAGCCGCCCAGGTGAACCCCTGGGGATGCGGGGGCACCACTAAGAAGACCTCCCATCCTGCCGCGCGGAAGACCTCACGGACGGCCTGGGCCAGTCGCAGTCCATCCCCCATGCCGGAACGGGGGTTCACCAGGAGCAACGTAGTCATGGTTCGATTCCGGAGGGTATTGTAATCCACGTGCTTCGGTCCTCGGCGGATGGACGGGATGTCCTTTCGGGGGAAATCTTCGACAGAATTTGGAAACCCGGATATACTGAGAGAGACGCGATTGCCCCTCATCTTATTCCAGGAGGCTGGCGATGGCTTATT
>WFVP01000118.1 GCA_015491595.1 Anaerolineales bacterium | reverse complement strand
TTTTGCTGGAGAGCATGGCCCGGGCCCGCACCCTGCAGGACCTGGCCGCCCTGTACCGGGACCTGGCCCCCTGGTGGCGGCTCCCCCAGGTGCGGGAGCAGTGGGGCGATCTGGTGAACTTTGTGGAAACGGTCACGGGCAAGGTGCAGGCCGCCCTGGAAAGCGATACCGCCTACAACAAGGTCCTGCGCCTGCAGGAGGCCCTGCAGACCGTGGAGGCCTGGCAGAAAGCCCTGCCCCTGGCCGCCAGCCCCCTGACCGGCGACCTGCACCCCGTGCTGGAAACCTGGCATGCCCTGCTAAAGCAGGCCGTAGCGCAGGCCCGGCAGGAGGAGTTCATCCCCAACCCCTACATCTCGGGCGCGCCCCTGGCCACGGCCAGCGCCACCTTCAAGGGCCGGGAAGGGGTGATGCGCCGTTTGGAGGCCGAGTTCGCGGCCTTCCGCACCCAGCGGCCGGCCCTGCTTCTCTTCGGCGGTCGGCGCATGGGCAAGACCTCCCTCATCCTGCAACTGCCGGCCCGCCTGGCCCCCGAGGTGGTGCCTGTGGTGCTGGATGCCCAGGGCTTAGGCACGGTGGAATCCCCCCAGGCCTTTTGGGGCCAACTCATCCACACGGCCCGCCAGCAGGCGGAACGGCACCGGGGCCTGCGCCTTCCCGAACCCGACCCGGAGCAACTGGTGCAGGACCCCTTCGCCGCAGTGCAGGCCTGGATGGACGCGGTGGAGGCCCGGGTCCCCGACGCGGTCTTCCTGCTGGCCTTAGACGAATACGAGGCCCTGCAGCAGGCCATGGCCGCGGGCCGTTTGGACGTGCGGGTGCTGGACCTGCTGCGGCACATGCTCCAGCACCGCCGGCAGTGGCTGGTGCTCTTCAGTGGCCTGTACACCTTCGAAGACCTGCCCGTGGTCTGGAGCGACCGCTTCATCAACGTGCGCTACTTCCTCTTAGGCCCCCTGGAGGAAGAGGCAGCCCGGGACCTCATCCTGCGGCCCGTGCCCGAGTTCGAGGGTAAGGTGCATTACCCCGATGAGGCCATGGAGAAACTGCTCGCGGATACGGGCCGCCAGCCCAACTGGCTCCAGGCCGCCCTCAAGGCCCTCATCCGCCGCCTCAACGAAGAGCGCCGCCGCCAGGTCACCCTGGACGATGTGGACTGGGCCTTAGCGCAGGTGTACCGGGAAATCCCCGGCGACTTCCGCTTCTTCTGGGAGGTGGCCCAGCCCTTCCCCCGCCGGGCGGAAGACCCTCAGGTGCTGGCGGGCTACCAGGCCATCGTGCGCCTGCTGGCCCTGGAGCCGGGCATCACCCGGGAGGAACTGGAGGCCCGGGTCCCGCCCGATGCCCGGCGTTTGGTGCGCCCCACCTTAGACTTCTTCCTGCGCCGGGAGATGCTGGTGCAGGCCGACGGCGGCTATCGCTGGGCCTTCCCCCTGTTGGAGCGTTGGTTGAGAGAGCGATGAAGAAGGGACCTGTTTCCTTATTCGAATCGATCTCGGCTGGGACGAAGCACCGGCTTGGCGAGGCTGGCTAAGCCCACTCCCAAAACAAGAAGCCGCAGGGGGACCAGTACCCATAGGGCGTCGAACCATCCCCGGCTGAGGGCCAGGGGCCATTCCAAAAGGTGCAGGAGGAGCCAGAGGAGGCTCCACAGGGCCGCGGTGGGCCAGGGCAGCACGAGGAGGAAGAGGGGAAGGGTGTAGAGGACCCACTGGGGGCTGTATCCCCAGGAGGTGAGGAAAAAGGCTCCCAGCACCCAGGCGGCCCAGGGTAGGGATGCTGCGGAAAAGGGTTCGGTGTCTGCAGGCGAAGCGGATAGGCGGCTGCGGAGGAGGACGTATCCCACCAGGAGCAGGGCGACGAAGGCCAACCAGGGAAGAACCCGTTCCCAGATGGGGAAATCGGCGGCCGTGGGTGGTGGCTGGGTACGGTTGTAGGCAGGGAGGTTCCCCGTCGTCAAACGACCATGGATAAGGGCCCACGGGCTTTCCCAGGGCGGGCGTTGAGTTTGGGCATACCACGAAAATTGCGTGTAGCCATTATCCCACACCCACAAAACCCCCCATACACCCACCACCACAAAACACACCAGCCCCCACACAAAAATCACCCCACGCCAAACCTCCCTTCCCTCATCCCAATAAGGGAGAAAAACCAAAAGAACCACCAGGGGAAACCACTTGGTCAGCCCACCCAATCCAAGGGCCAGGCCAGCCAGACCAAACCGACACCGAAGGCCGGCCCACAGTCCCAAAAGAAGGAAGAAGACGGCCAGGGAGTCGAAATAACCCCAAGTGTAAAACAGACCCAGATGAAGAAAAGCATAAATCGCAAGGCGGGAAAGGGCGGCCACCCGGCCCCAAACCAAGCGGGCAAACAGGTAAACACTCCCGGCCTGAACGAAGGTCATGCTCAGGACATGGAGGTAGACGAAAGCGTGTTCCCGCCCGCCAACCAGACGATACAGGACCTCTGCCAAAAAGGGATAAAGGGGTGGGAATTCAACCCAGTAGTCCAGATAGGGCCACCCCGGCGTCGCGGCCAGACGGTAAAAGTTCCACAGGTCGCCATAGGCCGTCAGGGTCTCATAGGGCAGCGAGAGAAGCAGGATGCCCCGTCCGAGAAGGAAGAGGAGAGCCCAGAACCCCGGACCATCCAGGGGATGCCCGGAAGGACCCGGTGACGCAAAGGCACCCGGTTCGGCAGGGCTTTCCGGGGGGGACGAGGAGCGAACCAGGTGGAACATGGGTTATGTCTCCTCCGGCGCGTCCCTCTCCAGGGCGGTCAGTACCTCATCGTCCCGCAGAAATTCCCGCAGGACCGCGGTGGCATAGGCCCCTTTGGGCAGGGTAAAGGCAAACACCAGGTTACCCTGGGCGTCCTCCGTGACCGTAAGGTCAGGCAGCCACAAGCGGCCCAGGCGCCGGGTTCCCTTGAGTTTCCCCCGGCGGAAGTCTTCCAGGGACAGGCCTTCTCGGTGCAGGATGTCCGCTTCCAGGGCCCCCGGCTCCCCCCGGGCCTGCCAGAGTTTGTACCCGTACATGGGCCCGGTGAAGTGAATCTCGCCCCTCTGGTAACGGGGCTGTTCCTCCGCCGGGTCTTCCACCAGGAACAACCCTCCGGTATCGGCCTTCTTCGCGATGTCCCCGGCCAGGATGCGGGTGAACCAGCCCCGCCGGATGCGCTCGGCCAGGTAGGCATTGAACAGAGCCGACTGATAGGCGGAGAGCAGGAACTTGCGCAGCCATTTATCCCGCAAGCGACGCTGGCCCAGGAGGAGGGCTTTACCGCGTTCCGCGTTGTCCCCGTACTTCCCGAAGCGCTGGGGACCGTAGTAATTGGGCACACCGACTTCCCGCAAGCGCCGGGCAATGGCCTGAGCCCGGATGAGGGCGTCCTCAGGAGCGGGGTCACGGAGAACGATGCGGAAGCGGTTTCCCCGGAGATGGCCGGGCTTGAGTTTGTTCGTGTGTCTTTGGGCTTCGTGGACCACCAGGTCGGGATAGGCTTCCTGAATGCGGTGCAGGGCCTCGTCGGGGTCCACCTGGGGGATGGAGAAGGTCTGGGTGGTGACCGCGTGCCGGTCCTTGAGGCCGGCCATGCCAATATCGTGGGGCCGAAGGCCGAAAAGGCGGGCCAGGCGCTCCCGCACCTCGGTACTGGTCAGTCCCCGCTTGGTAATGCGCACGTAGGTGTGGGGCCCCTCCCCCGAGGGTTCATAGGCCGGGATTTCCTCCACCACGAAATCTTCCAGCCGGGCCCGCAGACGGCCCGTGATGCCGGGCAGGTCCTCGGTGATACGGGGCAGGTCTATGGTCATGGCCTTTCGTCCCCGGTCCTCACCCCAGGGCCTGTTCCAGGTCCGCGATGAGGTCGTCCGCGTGCTCGATGCCCACGGAGAGACGGACCAGAGTGGCCGGAACTTCCAGGGTGGAGCCTGCAGTAGAGGCATGGGTCATGGCCGCGGGCACCTCGATGAGGGATTCCACCCCGCCCAGGGATTCGGCCAGGGCGAAAATCTTCGTGCTCTCCGCGACCCGGATGGCCTCTTCGGGGCTTTCGACCTCAAAGGACACCATACCGCCTCCTGCCTTCATCTGGCGCCGGGCCACCTCGTATTGGGGATGGGTGGGCAGGAAGGGGTAGTGGACTCGCTTCACCTTGGGGTGGCGGGCCAGGAACTCGGCCACGGCCTGCGCGTTGGCGCTGTGCCGGTCCATGCGCACGGCTAAGGTCTTGATACCCCGTAACACCAGGAAGCAGTCCATGGGTCCGGGGACCGCGCCCACCGCGTTCTGGAGGAAGGCCAGGCGCTCGTGCAGGTCGGGGTCCTGGACCACCACCGCGCCGCCCACCACATCGGAGTGGCCGCCCAGGTACTTGGTGGTGGAGTGGACCACGATGTCCGCGCCCAATTCCAGGGGGCGTTGCAGGTAGGGCGTGGCGAAGGTGTTGTCCACCGCGACCCAGGGCCGCGCGGGGTGATTATGGGCCAGACGGGCGATGGCCTGGATGTCCGTCACCCGGAGGAGGGGGTTGGTGGGGGTTTCCAGCCAAATCATGCGGGTTTCCTCCCGCAAGGCCTGGGCCACCTGTTCGGGCTGGGTGGTGTCCACATAGGTGAACTCCAGGCCGTAGGGGCGGTAGACCCGTTCAAAGAGGCGGTAGGTACCGCCATACACATCGTTGCCCACCACCACGTGGCTTCCTGGAGGCAGCAGGCGCATGACAGTATCGATGGCCGCCATGCCTGACGCGAAGGCCAGGGCGTAAGCCCCGCCCTCCAGCGCGGCGATGCTGGCCTCCAGCGCGGTTCGGGTGGGGTTCTTGGTGCGGCTGTACTCGTACCCCTGACGGGGCCTGCCCACACCATCCTGGACATAGGTCGACGTGAGGTAGACGGGTGTCATGATGGCCCCGGTGGTGGGGTCGGGTTCGACACCCGCGTGCACGAGCAGGGTTTCAAAACGCATGGCACCCACTCCTTACTTGCACTCCGTGGCTTGAAACACGGGGTTCTTCTGGTCGAAGACGGTTTCAATGGCCGTGCGAATGGCCTCCCAATCCCTGGGAAGCAGCACTTTCTCACCCTTCTCCGTGGTATAAGGCTGAAGATAGCGATAGTTGAGGGCGAAACCGTATACGTGGTCCATGGGCAGGTCCATCGCAAAACGGGCCAGCCAGAGGAGGTCCAGCAGGCCCAGGTCGGTCTGGACGCTTTCCGAAAGGGCCCGGTACAGGGCCGGGAGTTTAGGGAGGAGATTGAGTTCCTTGGCCCGACGACGCAGGGCCAGGAGACCCCGCTGCTGGCGGCGGATACGGTCCATGTCATCCTTGCCGCCCCGTTTCGTCATGTAGATGAAGAGTTCCTCCGCGTTCAGGGATTGCCGGCCAGGTTGAAAGTGGTAGGTTTTGCCCAGGTAGTAGAGGGTCTGTTCACAGGCGATGTCCACCTCCACGGGCTCCAGGATTTCGAAGATTTTCAGCAGACCGGGGATGTCCAACCGGATGTAGTTGTCCACCCGCACACCGAAGTACTCCCGAAAGATGAGGCGCATCAGGTCAGGGCCGCTCTTGGCCCGGGAGGACTTCCCCCGTTCGCCCACGTTGTCCGCGATGTTGATGCGTTCCTCCATGTAGCCGGGAATTTTGAGGTACAGGTCACGAGGAATACTTACGATGGCCACCTCGCCGGTGTCCTTGTCAATCATGATGAGCATGATGGCGTCGGTGCGCCAGTGACGCTGGTCGGTGGACAGCCGGTCGGAACCCAGGAAGAGGATGTTCCACGTGCGGTCGATGCGTCGTCCCCCGATTCGGGGCGTGGCCAGGGCGGCCGGGGTAGGGA
>WFVP01000117.1 GCA_015491595.1 Anaerolineales bacterium | reverse complement strand
GGACACCGACACGCACGACGAGGAGGTTGGGATTGCGCTGGAACCCCCTGGATTGGATTCTTGGCTTTTTCGCGCTGGACCTGGGAATTGACCTGGGCACCACGAACACCCTGGTGTACGTGCGGGGCAAGGGCATCGTGGTCAACGAGCCCTCCTGGGTGGTGATGGAGAAGCGTACCCGCCGCCCCCTGTACGTGGGCGCCCAGGCCAAGAACATGGCAGGCCGCACCCCGGCCCACTGGATTGCCCTGCGACCGGTGCGGGATGGGGTGATTGCCGAGTTCGACATCACCGCCGCGCTGCTGGATTACTTCATCGGCAAGGCCCACGAGCAGAGCCTGGTTCCCTTTCCCCGCCCCCGGGTGGTCATCGGCGTGCCTTCCGGGGTAACGGAAGTGGAAATGCGGGCGGTCTACGACGCGGCCCTGGCTGCAGGGGCCCGGGAAGTTTATTTGGTGGCCGAGCCCGTGGCCGCGGCCCTGGGCGCGGGCCTGCCCGTTGAGGAAAGCGTGGGGAACATGGTGGTGGACATCGGCGGCGGGACCACCGAGGTGGCCATCCTCTCCATGGGGGGCGTGGTGACCTCCCGCTCCCTGCGGGTAGCCGGGGACGAGATGGACGAGGCCATTGTGCAATACATGCGCAACAAGTACAACCTGCTCATTGGACAGCGTATGGCCGAGGAAATCAAAATCCAAATCGGCTCCGCCTTTCCCCTGCCCGAAGAGAAGGTCGCGGTGGTGCGCGGCCGCAACCTGGTGACGGGCCTGCCGGAAGAGGTGCAGGTCTCCTCGGTGGAGATTCGGGAGGCTCTGTCCGGCATCGTGCAGGCCATCATCGACACGGTGCGGGACACGTTGGAGGACGCGCCGCCCGAGATTCTCGCGGACCTCATGGACCGGGGCATCTGCCTGACGGGCGGCGGCGCGCTGCTCCAGGGGTTGGACAAACGTTTGGGCGAGGATTTGCGCCTCAAAGTGTGGGTACCCGAAGACCCCATCAGCACGGTGGCCCGCGGGGCGGGATGGCTGCTGGAGCACCTCCCGGAGAAGCGGCATTTGCTCATGGACAGCCAGCACTTCCTGCCCGTCTCGTCGTCGCCCGTATCCTGACGCGCCATCGGGTGCTGTGCAACCTGCAGGCACGTCGAAACACACCGGAGGAGGCAACGGCTTCCCTGCCTCCTCCGGTGTTTGTTTCGGGACCCTTGGGTTGTATGACAGCGGCGTTCGGGTAGGCGCGATGCGGCGGTCGGCAGCGACCGCGAAGGCCTGGAGCTGAACTAAACGTACCCCAGGGCGCGCACCTTTTCCACCATCTCCGGCGAGAGGGTAGTGAGTTCCCCGCCCAGCAAGCGGCAGGCCAGCAGGATGTGGAGGGTCTCCTCCAGGGCCAGGGCCCGATTCGCGGCCTGGCGCAGATTGGCCCCTACGGTCACCAGTCCGTGATTCTGCAGAATCACGGCGGGGCTGTACTGCAGGGCGTCCACCACCCGGGCGATGAGGTCTGGGTCACCCGGCAATCCGTAGGGCACGATACGTATGTCCAGGAAGGGAACCGCGTCCACGGTGATGGGAGGGATGCGCCCGCCCACGATGCCCAGGGCCGTGGCCAGGGGGGCATGGGTGTGCACCACCGCGCCCACCTCGGGATACGCCCGGTAGATGGCCACGTGCATGGGGGTTTCCACCGAAGGGGGACGGTGAGTCTCCAGGGGACGGCCCTCCGGATCCAGGCGGACCAGGTCTTCCGGCCGCAAACCGCCTTTGTGCATCCGGGAGGGGGTGATGACGTACCCTTCCTCGGGTGGCTCCAGGCGCACGGAGACGTTCCCTCCGGTGGAGGTGATGAGCCGGGCCTGGTAGAGCTCCTGCACGATGGCGACGATGGCCTCCCGTTGGATTCGTTCCTGGCTCATAGGCACTCCTCGACGATGGGATGGTGTCCGGCGCGGGGGAGGTCAGACCATGGTGCCCTCGACCCGAGAGGAAATTTGGGCCACGGGGTACTGTCCATCCCGCATCCGTCGGACCTTGGCCCGAAAGCGGTCCCCCCGCACCAGGATGCGCACGAACTCAAAGGGTTGGTTTTCTTCGTCAAAGGTGACGCGGCTGTATTTTATCACAGGGATGCCTTCGGGCACCTTCAAGAGCCCGGATTCTTCCGGGCCCGCGATGCCCAGCTCCAGCATGTCCTCCGACCCCGACAGCCGGCCCCGCAGGTTCTGCTCCAGGAGATGGGCCAGGTGGGCGTTGTCCCGGCCCTCGGCGTCCAGGAAAGGGGCCACGCGGCTGCGGGGATAGTAGCAGCGCTCCAGGGCCATGGGGACCTCCTCGGTGTACCAGAGGCGCAGGATGTGCAAGACATCCTCCTCTGGACCCAGATGGAGGGCCTGCGCGACGTCCTGGGGCGGGGCCATGAAGCCCTGGTCCACCACCTGGGTGCGGGATTGTCGTCCCATGATTTCGATAAGCTGGGTGAAATGGACGAAGAACAACGAGATGTGCCGCAACGCGGCTTTGGGCTGGGCCACGAAGGTGCCCCGGCCCTGTCGGCGTTCCACCAGCCCTTCCTGGGTGAGTTGCGTGAGCGCGGCCCGGACGGTCATCCGGGAGACGCCGCACTTTCGGCTGAGCTCTTGCTCCGTGGGCAGGCGTTCGCCGGGCTGGAGCATGCCTCGCAGGATGGCCTCCCGCAGCTGGTCGTAGATTTGGTGGTACAAAGGCACCGGACTGTTGGGGTCAATACGGATGTCCAGCATCGTCACCCTCCTCCCTGAACATCGGCATCCGATTTATGGCTGGGAAATCGTGTTCCGACGCTTCCCGCGTCGGTGGTTCACCCTATGCGTCTTCCTCCACAGGAAAGATACCCTGCCCCGACCCTTCGTCGAGGGGTTCCACCCACAGCACGAGTCCCTCGCGTCTCACCACCCGAACCCGCACGCCTTCGGGGAGCGGCCTGGCGCACCGAGCGCTCCAGAGTTCGCCGGCCACGTAGACGGTGCCGGTGTGATGCACGGGCGTGCGGGTAACGCCGACCTGCCCCACCACCTGTTCCACGTCCATCAGGTGGGGTCGGTGTTGGGCCTCTACGATTTTCTGGCCGCCGAACCACAGAAGGGTGGCGAAGGCCGCGGAAGCCGTCAGCGCCCAGAGGGGATGGACGGCCAAGACGCCCTGTTCCGGTCGGATGAGGAAGAGGGCCCCCGTGAGGAGGAGGGCGATACTGAGGGCCAGCCACCCGCGCTGATGGGGACGACGTAAGGCGGGTAGCAGAGGGAGGAGGGCGAGAAGCAACAAGACGATGGCCCAGGTGCGCAAGGGATATGAATACAGCCCCAGGACCGTGGCCAACCACAGGGCCGTGGCCAGCAGTTCGATGATTCCGGTGCCCGGCGTCAACACGGCGAGCACCGTGAAGAGCAAGGCCAGGAGCAACAGTCCGTAGACCACGTTGGGGTCATTTAGAAAGGGCATCCTTCATCCTGCACAAAAAGAAGTTGGGAGAGACACACCATCCTCTCCCCAAGCCGCCAGCCAAAGGGACGTTGGGCGACGGATGCTTTGTTGTTGGATGCCACGAGCCCCCTGGTTCCTTCCCGCTAATTGGGTGATGGCTCGGCTTCGTTGACGGGCACGTCCGCGTCCTCGCTGATGAGGATGCCTTCGATGTGGTCCAGCGAGATGAACGAATGCGCGACCAGGCCCAGTTCCTGAGCCGTCAAGCGCCCGGGTCCGATGACCCGCACGATTTTTCCCATCCACACCAGTTGGTGCACCAGGGGGACGAAATCGCCATCGCCGGTCACCAGGACGATTTCGTCCAGGTAAGGGGCCATGTAGAGGACCTCAAGGGCCATCTCCAGGTCCATGTCCCCTTTGATGGACCCATCGGGCATGCGCCGAATGGGCTTGGTGATGATGCGATAGCCAATGTGGGAGAGGGCCCAGAGGAACTGTTCCTGGGCTTTCCACTCCGGGTTGATGGCGGTGAATGCCTGGAAGCTCACGGCTCGAGGGTCCGGCGCCTGGCTCAAAATGTAATCGCGCAATACACGATAGTTAATCTTCGTGCCCGGCCACAAAGCCTTGGCCGTGTGATAGAGATTCTGTACGTCCACGAATACGCCGATGCGCCAAGTGGGATTCATAGGGTCACTCCTTGCCTGGGGGACCGGAGGCACGGGTTCCGGAAGGATGCGTCCCGTACCCTCCCCCTCAGGGCGTACACCAGAAGATTTTCGCCGTTGTCGGTCCAGACGCTGCCGTTGTCGCCGGAACCACTTCGGCCACCAATCGGACATGCGGTCCTCCAAGAGCGGGTTGCTTTCATTATACGAATTTTTTCAGTTTTGCCAAGTTGGACGTAAATTTCCACGGTTGACCTGCGTCGAAAGGGCGTAGGACCCGAGGTTCCTTACAC
>WFVP01000116.1 GCA_015491595.1 Anaerolineales bacterium | reverse complement strand
CCTTCAACCCATGGCGTGACCATTACCCCTTTATCCGAGGTGTTCCCATGATTGTGCTCAACTTTGCCCACCCCCTCACCGAAGAGCAGAAGGCGCAAATCGAGGCCCTGACCGGTGAGGCCGTCGAGCGGGTCATCGCCGTGCCCGTGCACTTCGACAATCAAAAGCCCTTCGTGCCCCAGTTGCAGGACCTCATGGCCCGCATTCCCCTGACCCCGGAGGAATGGCAGACGGCTCGCATCCTGGTGAACCCGCCCTCCCTGAACTTCATCACCGCGCTCTTGCTGGCGGAACTGCACGGGCGCATGGGCTACTTCCCGCCCATCCTGCGCCTGCGGCCCGTGCCCGGCGCGGTGCCGCCCCGCTACGAGGTGGCGGAAATCCTCAACCTCCAGGACGTCCGGGAACAGGCCCGGGGGCGTCGGTTTTCCTCTTCCCCGTAAACTTCAGGCCGGCAGGAGCAGCACCCCATGGGCAGCATGACGCCCGACCTGCTTTCCCTCGTCCTCCCCTTGCGCCTGGAGGCCGCTCCCCAGGGCCAGGACCTGCCCCGCTGGTGGGGCCGGGCCGCGCACGCCCTGCTCCTCAAGGCGGTGGGGGAACAGGACCCCGCGCTGGCCCAACGCCTGCACGACGCGGAGGGTCCCCGCCCCTTCACCGCCTCCACCCTCATCGGCCCCACCCGCCAGGGTCGGCTGGACCCCGAAGCCGTGTACCGCCTGCGCTTTACCAGCCTGACGCCCGAAGTCACCCAGGCCCTCCTGACCGCCCGACGGGAGGGCCTGCTGGCCCCGGACCGTCTCCTGGACCTGGCCGGATGGACCTTCCGGGTCCTCCCCGACCCGGAGGAAGCCGACGACCCCTGGCAGGCCGCGACCACCTACCAGGAACTGAGCGCGGACCTGCTCACCGCGCGGGCCGCGCCGGCCCGCACCTGGACCCTGCTCCTGGCCGCGCCCACCACCTTCCACGTGGCCGGCAAGCACGTGCCCTTCCCCATGCCGGGATGGGTGTTCGGCAGCCTGCTGAACAAGTGGAACGCCTTCGCGCCGGTGACCTTCCCGCCTGAGGCCCGGCGCTACGCGGAGGAAGTGGTGGCCGTGACCCGGTACCAGCTCAGCACCCGGGCCGTGCCCCTGAAAGGGGGCGCTTTGCGCATCGGCGCGGTGGGCCGGGTCACCTACCGGGCCCTGAGCTACGACCGGTACTGGATGAGCGTGATGGAGGTCCTGGCCCGCTTCGCCCTGTTCGCGGGCGTGGGCGCGGGGGCCGCGTACGGCCTGGGCCAGGCAAGGTATGAAGAGGGCGGTGCGCGGTCCGCGGTCCGCCGTGCGCCATGACGGACTGCTCACCGCGCACTGCGCACTGCGCACTGCGCACTGCGGACTGCGCACTGCGGACTGCCCACTGCGCACTGCGGACAGCCCACCATGTACCTCCACCTCACCCTGCAGGGCGCGCAAGCCCATCTGGAGAACCACCGCCTCCGGGTCACCCACCAGGGGCAGGAGGTGGCCGTGGTTCCCCTGGGCCAGATTCAGGGAGTGGTGCTGTGGGGGCGGGTGCACCTGACCCAGCCCCTCCTGGTCGCGCTGTTGGAGCGGGGCATCCCCGTGGTCTTCCTGACCCAACATGGCCGTTACCGGGGCCGTCTGCAAGGTCCCCAAACGCCCCACGTGGCCCTGCGCCGGGCCCAGTACCGCCGCCTGGAGGATGAGGCCTGGGTGCTGGAAACGTCCCGTGGCCTGGTGCAGGCCAAACTTCAACACCAACAGGCCCTGCTGCACCGGTATCGGCGGCGCCATCGTTTGCAGGACCCGACCCTGGAGCAGGTTTTGGAAAGCTTCCAGACCACCATCGCCGCGCTCTCTCGCAAACGCACCCTGAACGCCTTGCGGGGGGCCGAGGGCATGGCCACCCGTCAGTACTTCCGCGGGTTTCGGGTACTGGTACAGGACCCCTGGCGTTTCCCCGGCCGACGCCGACGTCCACCCACGGACCCGGTCAACGCGCTGCTTTCCCTGGGCTACACCCTGCTTACCCAAAAGGCCGTGGCCGCGGTAGAAACCGTGGGCCTGGACCCCTACGCGGGCATCCTGCACCAGGAGCGCCATGGTCGCCCCGCGCTGGCCCTGGACCTGGCCGAAGAGTTCCGGCCCGTGGTGGATGGGGTGGTGCTCAAAATCCTGCATCAAGGCGTGCTGACGCCGGAGGATTTCCAGCCCCACGACGACGGCGGTCTGCGCCTGCGCCGGGAGGCGTTGCGCCGCTTTTTGAACGTGTTCGAGGGTCGCTTCGCCCAACGCTTTCGGCATCCCCTTCGGGACCAGCACCTCACCTTAAATCAGTGCTTGGTGGAACAGGCCCACCAGCTGGCCCGTCGCATTCGGCAGGGCGAGGCCGGTTACCAGGGGATGGGATTTCGCTGATGGCCCGCCGGGATTTCTACGTGGTGGCGTACGACATCCCCGACGACCGTCGCCGCTTGAGGGTGGCCCGCCTGTTGGAGCGATACGGCGAACGGGTGCAGTACAGCGTATTCGAGATGTACCTGACGCGGAAAGAATGGGAGGGGCTGTGGCGTGCGCTCACCCGGATGCTGGTGGAGGAGGAAGACCACCTTCGCGTGTATCGTCTGTGCCTGGCCTGCCGGGAGGCCATAGCCGTCTGGGGCCAGGGGGAGCGGACCTGTCCGCCCGGCCCGGTTTTGGTGATTTGACAGCGGCGCCCTTTTGCGGTATAAAATGCGTACACCTCCTGGAAATCGGCCCTTCAAAGGCCCTTCTGGAAGGGGGTGTACGCAAAACGAGGCACTTTGACAACATAACTCGCGAAAGGCGGAGAGAAGGTTGAAGTCTCTCCCCACCTTTCAAGTCTTATCTCGGAATTTTCCATTAGCGTTGCAAAACAAAAAATGCCCGCAAGGGCATTGCGACATGGATGGGGCCATACCGCAGG
>WFVP01000115.1 GCA_015491595.1 Anaerolineales bacterium | reverse complement strand
TCTGGGCCGGCCGCACCTTGCGGTAGACCTCGAAAGGCGAACGCACTTCGCCGTCCACGGTGAGCAGGCGCTCCAAGGTCAGGCCAAAGAGCCGCGCGTTTTCCTCCAGATAGGGCCGGATAAGGGCCCAATCCGCGTCGGTCAGGTCCACGAACTCACCGCCGTTGAGCTGGGCCTCGTGCACCCGGCGATGGGGATCGCGCACGTAAATCGCGCCACCCGAAGCCAGGGAGAACAGGTTGCCCCCAGGGTAGGGCGTCTCCAGGGGGACCCAGCGGCCTTCCGCGTCCACGGTCATGCCGTTGAGAATCACGAAACCGCCGCCGTTCAGGGGGTCGCCGGCCATGAAGGACTCGGCCAGGTAGTCCAGCACCGTGCCGTTGATGACCACCTTGGGGTGGCCCACCGCGTTAATCATGGGCCGGCCGGCCGCGTTCCCCAGGATGTACATCTCGCCGCCCTTGGCCGCGTAGCCGAAGGTCTGGCCCACGTCGCCGTAGACCACCAGCTTCCCCCGCTTGGTAATCTGGGCCAGCTGGTCCTGGCCGTTGTTGTGCACGTAGATTTCCATGCCGTCCATGCCCGAACCCAGGTAATCGCCGGGGGAACCGTACACGTCGATGCGCACGCCCTCGGTGTTGGGGCCGAAGCCGTTGCCGATGAACCGCTGCCCACGGGTGGCGTGCACGATGAAACGCCGGAACCCGGCTTTGTACAGGGCCACCAGGTACAGGGCCAGGGAAGCCTTACCCTCCGGGGGAAAGCCGCGGGCATCCACCAGGGCAATCTGCCCTTCGCGCGCGGGGCCCTGGACCGGGTCGCCGTGCCGGAAGGGGCGGAACAGGGGGCCGGGCCGGACGTGGATGTCCTCAAAGAGCCGGGACAGCGCGGCCTCAATCAGGGCGCGAACACTGCTGCGGCGCATCTCGCCGGTGGGTGCGGGCACGTCCATGAGTTCCGTGAGGGTGCGGATGGCCGCGAGGCGGGTTTCATCGTCCAGCGCGAGGTCCAGCACCCGGCCCAGGTGGAGGCGCAGCGCGTCGTAGTCCCAGTGGGGGAGGCGTTCCCGGAACCAGGCCGCATCCAGGGGCACTTTGAGGCCGCCGTTAGGCGAGAAGAGGGCGCCGTTGAAGCGGTAGGCGGGCTTGTGGACATCGCCCAGGTCCACGGGACGGCCAAACTTATCCGTGACCTCAAAGCGGGCCGGGGTGCCGTGGGGCCCCTGGGGAATCACGGTGAACAGGAACGCGCCGCCGTCGGTATGGCTTCCCCCGCGCGCGTTCCAGTAGCGGTCCACGCGGGGCCAGAAGCGGTCGTCCTCCGCGGCCAGGCTCTCCAGCGCGGCGTCGATGCCCTGCTTCTCCGAGGCCGCGAACCCAATCACCGCGCCGTCGTGGCCCACCTGCACGGCAAAGACCTGGGGCCGCAACATGCTGGTATCCGTGATGCCGATGAGCCGGTACACCCGCTGCCCCGCCTCCTTCACCGATTGGGCAATGAGGAAGAACCAGGGGCCATCGGGCGAGCCGTGGATGTGGGTGGCCTGGAGCATCCGGTAGAGGCGCTTTTTGGCTTCCGGCAGCGAAGCGAAATCCCACTCCGTGGTGGGGGCCAGGGCTTCGATGACGTATTCCAGAGGATAGCCGTAGGTGCGATGGAGCAGGTCGAAGACCAGCACCGAGACCTCGGTATCCGTGAGAAAGAGGGGGTAGATGTTGCGCTGGGCCAGGTATTCCACGATGGAGGCGTAGTTGGCGAAGTCGCCGTTGTGGACCAGGGCCTCGTTGAGGCCCACGAAGGGATGCGCGCCGCCCGGATGCCACACCCGGCCTTTCGTGGGGTAACGGTGGTGGCCAATCCACACGTGCGCGGTCAGGTCCTCCAGCCGGTAGTAGGGGACCACGTCGTCGCCGTAGCCCACCATTTTGAGGACCAGCAGGTTCTTGCTGTGGGAAAGGACGAAGGCCTTCTTCTCCCCGGTGGAGGCGTAGAAACGGCGGTTGAGCCGGTAGGAGTTCTGGTAGACGTACTCGTCGGCCACCGCGTCTTCGGGAAGCCGGGTCAGGCCCTTTTCCTCCGCGAAGCGGGCCAGCACGTCCTGCCGGGGCCGGACGAAGTACAGCACGGCCTCAGGGGGACGGGTCTCCAGGCCCAGGGCCCGGTAGTCGTCCAGGTGGGGGACCTCAAACACGTGGTCCACCTCGTAGAAGGGCGCGATGGCCTGGTCCTCCACCTGGGTGCGGACCTGGGGTTCCAGGTAGGCGATGGCCAGCAGGGTGTCGCGGGCCATGACCTGGGGGGAAACGCCGAAGAAGGCGGGGTCCAGGCCTGCGGCCGCGATGCCGCCGCCCTTGCCGTTGCCCCGGTTGCGCATCTGGCGCAGGGCGGTGAGCATCACCCGACCGGGGATGGGCACGCTCGCGGCCATGCCGATGACGCCGCACCCGCCCTCCGCGGCCTCTTTGGCCTTGCGCCGCGGCAGAGGATGGGCCGGCTTGAGGTCCTGCCGGGCTCGGATAAGGGCTTGAATCTCTTCGGGTGTGCGCATCATGCACCTCCGGATTCGTCGTTCGTCGGTCGTCGGTCGTTGATTGGCGGTCGGCAGTCGGTGGTCGGCTGACCGCTGTCTGCTCATTGCTCACTGCTCACCGCTGCCGCCTGCCGCTTCATCTGCCGCCCCACGCCCCAGGTCACCAGGGCCCAGGCCAGAGGCATACCCATGGTG
>WFVP01000114.1 GCA_015491595.1 Anaerolineales bacterium | reverse complement strand
GTTCTCCTTCAGGCCCCGTGCACGGCCTGATCGACCCCCAGCACGTCCATCATCGGCTGGAACTTAAGGTCAATTTCTGCCCACTCACGGGTGGGGTGGGAACCGGAAACAATGCCTGCTCCGGCAAAGAGCCAGGCCTCATTCTCGCAAAGCAGGGCCGAACGAATGGCCACGAAAACCCGACCATCTCCCGCGGGTGTCACGTATCCCAGGGGACCTGCGTACCAACCCCGGTCGAAGGGTTCTTCGGTCTGCAAGAAAGCCAGGGCTGGCGCCTTGGGCCAGCCCCCCAGGGCGGGAGTAGGATGGAGGGCATCCACCAGGGTGAACATATCGCCCCGGGTCAATCGGGCTTCAATGGGTGTCTCCAGGTGATGGATGTTGGGCAGGGTGCGCAATCGAGGCCCATCCGGAACGTTCAGCTCCGCGGCCCAGGGTCGCAGTCCTTCCACCAGGGCCTGGACGACCCACGCGTGTTCCCGTCGGTCCTTGGGGGAGGCCAGCAGGAACCGGGCCAGGCTTTCATCTTCCTGCGGGGTTGCACCCCGACGGATGGAACCCGCCAGGGCTACGGTGCGTACCCGGTCCCCCTGCTTGGCCAGCAGGAGCTCCGGCGTGGCCCCCACAAAGGCGCATCCCGGCTGGGGTTCGTACAGGAAGACCGCGGTCTCCGGGTACCGCCGTTGCAACGCCGCCAGCACCGTCACCGGGTCCACCGGGCCCGCGAAGCGCAACCGCCGGTACCGGGCCAGGACCACTTTGTGGAAGGCGCCCGCCGCGATGGCTTGCAGGGCCCGGTCCACCATGGCCTCCCAGGCCTCCCGGCTCACCCCTTCTTCCCAACTTACCAGAGGAGGCAGAGAAGCGGACGCGGGCACGGGTCCAGGACGCAACAAGGAGGAATGCTCTTCGTCTGCTAACAGAAAACCTGTTCCCTCGGCTTCACCCATCCGCCACAACACTGCGGCCTGGGGCAGCACCAACTGCGCGTTGGGGAAGGCCGTGGGCCAGGGCCTTTGTGGCACCTGTTCACGGAAGCCCGCGGCCAGGAACAGGGGAAGTTCCGGGGGAAGGTCAGGATACTCCTCCCGCCAGGCCTGCCAGGCCGCTCGCAGGTGGGCGAAGCGCTGGGGGCCCCGAGCCTGGACCGCAGCCCGTCTTCCCCAGCCCACCCAGACCTCACCCTGGGGGAGCCAGAGGGACCAACGGGGACGTCCCTCCAAACGCCGCAACAGGGCCAGGGGGGTCAGGCTCTCATGGGATTGCAAGGATATGCTTCGCCAGGACCGGGAAACCGTGGTCGTCCGTACAGGGCTCACGATGCATCCTCCGGGGATGAGGGTTGGGGAACCCCCAGACTGCGCAGGAAGAAAACCCGCAGTTCCGGCAGCACATCTCGAGGCTGGGGTCGGCCGGTAAGCAGCCAGCGCACTGCCCATTCGTGAAGCACCCCTACCCAGGCGTGGGCCACCACCTCGGTGTCCATAGGCGGAATCAGGCCGTGCGCCATGGCTCGGTCCAGCTCAGCCTGGATGAAACGGGCCAGGCGTTCCAGAATGGCCAGGCGCTTGCGCTCGAACTCCGGTCCCAGACCCGACGCCTGAATGAAGACGATTTTGGCCAGAGCCTGATAGCGCTCCAGAAGGCGCATCCCTTCTTCCAGGGCCGCGGTCAGGCGGGCCGTATCCCCTTCCGCCTGATTCACCGCCCGGCGCAGGCGTTCCTCCAGCACGGCGACGAATTCGTCCATCAAGGTCTGAAAAAGCTGTTTCTTTCCGGGGAAATGGTGATAAAGCCCCCCTTTGGAGACCCGAGCCGCCTCCACGATGTCCTCCATCCGGGTCTCGTGATAGCCCTTCTGGGCGAAGACCCGCAAGGCCGCGTCCAGAATGCGCTGCCGGGTGGACAGAGATGACGACGCCATTCGTCCTCCTTCCGACCGACCGGTCGGTCGGAAGGATAACAGGAAGCGCCTCTGCCGTCAAGGGCCGCTGACGTCCGCTGTCCGCCGTTCGCTGTCTGCTGTCGGCTGTCAGCTGTCCGCCTTGGATTCCCTTGAGGCACGACATCGGGCTGCCCACAGGCGGGAACCCACGCCTACGGCCAGCACCGCGAGCAGGAAGAGGGCACCGAACCCCACGTACAACCCCCGCAGGGGCACCACCTCTCCCAACACGCCCACCAACAGGTAGGAGGTCAGGGTGCCCAGGGCCATGGCCACGTTCCACACCGCGAGCACCCGGCCCCGCACAGGTTCGGGAGCCGCGTCTTGCAACAGGGCCTGCCGCGCCGAGAGCAGGAAGGGGTCCGTGGTACCGGCCAAAACAACCACGCTTAAAGCCCAAAGGTAAGCCGGCGCGAGTCCGAACCCCACCGTAAGCAGGCCTTGGAAGGCCGCCACGCCCACCACCCAAAGCCCTTCGGGCCACCGGGCACGCCCCAGCACCCGGGTGGCCAGCACCGCTCCCGTCAGACCGGAAAGGAAAAAGGTCGCCTGACTCCATCCCCAACCTTCGGGGCCTACCCCCAGCACGCGATTGAGGAAAACGAGTTGCAAAGGCCCCCACAGACCAAAGGTGAGCCATCCGGGTATGGAGAGGAGCAGCAGGGCTCTAAGGAGAGGTCGCTTTCGATACTGCCCCACACCCTCCCGCAAATCCTGCCACACGAACGCGGGCGTCCATTTCGTTCCTTCC
>WFVP01000113.1 GCA_015491595.1 Anaerolineales bacterium | reverse complement strand
TTGCTGGGCCAGCGCGGTGACGGTCAGGGCCTCTGGCGGGATGGACGGGGGTTGCGTTTCCGCCGGGCGCCCCACCAGACCCGGAATGCCCACGCAGGCCAAGCCGAGGCCGATGAGCAACAGGCTCCAGACCACGATTTTCGGAGTCGGATACGCGGGTGGAGGATGACCATCCATAACACCACCTCCTGCAAGAAGTTTCCTTCACCCTATAGGCCAACCGTCAGAAAAACGTCGGGACAAGCCTCCCGTCCCCATGGCGCGGGTCCGAAGGGGGTAAAATGAAGGTATCCCCCGTTGGGAGGCGCGTCATGGAGTTGCCGAAAGCGGCCGAGGTGGTCATCGTGGGCGGTGGGGTGATGGGCGTGAGCACGGCCTATCACCTGGCTAAACGGGGCGTTCGGGATGTGGTCCTGCTGGAGCGAGAGGCCTTCCTGGGCCAGGGGTCCACGGGTCGGTGCGCGGGAGGCGTGCGCTATCAGTTCGCCACAGAGGTCAATATACGGCTGTCCCTGGTGAGCATCCCCATGTTGGAGCGATTCCGGGAAGAAGTGGGCATCGACGCCGGGTATCGCCCCATCGGCTACCTGTTCCTGCTCACCCGCGAAGAGGACGTGCAGGCCTTTCGACACAATGTGGACCTGCAACGGCGGCTGGGGGTTCAGACGGAATGGCTTTCCGGGGATGAGGTTCGCCGTCGCCTGCCTTTCATGCGTCTGGACGACGTCATCGCCGGGACGTTTCATGCGAAAGACGGTCTGGCCGACCCCCACAGCGTGGTGCAGGGGTACGCGCAGGCGGCCCGACGTATGGGCGTGCGTATTCTGACGGACACCGAGGTCACGGACATTCATGTGGAAGGCGGACGGGTGCGAGGTGTGGAGACCAACCGGGGAAGCATCGCCGCGCCCGTGGTGGTCAACGCTGCGGGCCCCTGGGCCGGCGTGGTGGGAAGGATGGCCGGTGTGGACATTCCCGTGACGCCCTTACGTCGTCAGTGGCTTACCACCACGCCTCTCCCGGACCTGCCGCCGGATTTTCCCTTCGTCATCGACTTCGCCCAGGCGCTCTACTTTCACCCCGAAGGCAAAGGGGTACTCACAGGCATGTCCAACCCCAACGAAAAGCCTGGTTTCAATACCTCGGTTGACCCGGAGTGGGAGTTGGTCCATATGGAGGCGGCCATGGCGCGCCTGCCCATGCTGGCCCAGGCCGGGGTGATGAGTCGGGTGGCCGGTTTATACGAAGTCACCCCCGACGCACATCCCATCTTCGGGGCTACTCCGGTGGAAGGGTTCTACGTGTGCGCGGGTTTTTCCGGTCACGGGTTCATGCACGGCCCGGTGGCCGGTCTCCTGATGGCGGAAATCCTCCTGGACGGTCGAGCCCATACCGTGGATGTTTCCATGCTTGACCTGGCTCGTTTCCAGGAAGACCGTCTCATTCGCGAGTACAATGTGGTCTAAGTCGTCGGTCGTCGTTTGTCGTTCGTCGGTCGTGGGTTATCAGTCGTCGGTCGTTGGGTGGTGGGCGGTGGTTGTGGCCTGAAGGCGAATCCGAGAGTCATCGATCAACCATCGTCCGCCATCGGCCATTCGCTATCTGCCATCCTTTCCGCCTGGAGGTCCCATGTCTCGCGTTTTTGACCTGTTCCCCCGCTTGCGTGACCTGCGCATCCAACCGGCCACGTATCAGGGCCGTCGGGGGGTGGTATTACAAGACCCGTTGCGGTTGACCGACCAGATGATTTTCGTGCCCGGTGATCTGGCCGCGGCGCTGATGTTCATGGATGGTCAGCACACGCTGGAGCAGATTCGTCACAGCATCGCGGTGCGGTTCGGATTGCAGGTGCCCCCACAAGCCCTGAAGCAACTCGTCCAGGCCCTGGACAGGGCTTTCATGCTGGACAACGGTCGCTTCCGTAACGCCTATCAGCAGGCCCTGGAGCAATATCGCCAGGCAACGCACCGGCCTTTGGTCCATGGGGGGGAGGTGTATCCTGTGGAGCCTGAAGACCTGGCTCAGCGTTTTGATGCCTACCGGGTGCGGGTGGACGAGTGGCCGGAGACCCCTGCAGCACCCCTGGCCGGAGTGGTCACCCCTCACATTGACTACGAACGGGGCGGCGCGGTGTACGCGGTTACCTGGTTCCCGGCCGCGGAGCAGGTCAAGCAGGTGGAACGCATCGTCGTGTTGGGCACGGACCACAACGGCGACCCCGGCACCATGACCCTGACCCGACAACACTACGCGACCCCTTACGGGGTCCTGCCTACTGACCGGGAGGCTGTGGACCTGCTGGCGCGCGCCTGGGGTGAGGACGAAGCCTTTGAGCACGAACTTCACCACCGGGGGGAGCATTCCATTGAACTGGCCTTAGTGTGGGTCCACCATGTGCGGGAAGGTCAGCCTGTGGAAGTGGTCCCCGTCCTGGTCGGCTCCTTTGCTCATTACCTGGAAACGGGCCGGGTACCCTGGGAAGACCCTCGATTGGAGAGTTTCCTGGATGCGCTGCGCGCGGTGGTGGACGAGAAGCCTACCCTGGTGGTGGCTGCGGTGGACCTGGCCCATGTGGGACCGGCCTTCGGGGACCCGTCTCCCTGGGGTCTTGAAGAGCGGGCGCGATTGAAGCGTGAAGACCAGCGCTTGATGGATGCCATTTCCCAGGGAGACCCCTTCGCTTTTTTCCAGGCCGTGGCGGAGGTGCAGGACCGCTTCCGAATTTGCGGCTTTCCTCCCCTGTATCTCTACCTCCGGTTGTTGGAGGGTCGTCCGGCTACCATTACCCGTTACGAACTCTGCCCCGCGGACCCTGAGTTTGGTTCCATCGTTTCCATTTGCGGTGCGTGGACCTGGAAGGAGGGATAAAGAAGGCGGCGCTTCTGCGCCGCCTTCTTTTTTACACGAAGTGGCGCTCTTCTTTCACGTGCTTCTCGTACTCCGCCCGAGCCTTCTGCACGCTCTCCATGGTGGACACTTCTGCGATGGGAACGTCCCACCAGGCATAGCCCGGCACCCGCTTCTCCCGGTCCACTTCCACCACGATGACCGTGACCCGGTCGGCCTTCTTGGCCTCTTCCAGCGCGGCTTCCAGTTCCTCAATGGTGTTGGCCCGGACCGCGTGCGCGCCCAGGCTGCGGGCGTTGGCCACGTAGTCGATGGGCAGTACGTCACCGTCCAGTTGGCCGGTTTGCGGATTCCGGAACCGGTAATGGGTACCGAAGCCGCCGCTCCCGATGGACTGGGACAGGCCGCCAATGCTGGAGAAGCCGTGGTTGTCCAGGAGCACGATGGTGAGGCGAATGCCTTCCTGTACCGCGGTGACGATTTCGGTAGGCATCATCAGATAGGAGCCATCCCCCACC
>WFVP01000112.1 GCA_015491595.1 Anaerolineales bacterium | reverse complement strand
TCGTAACGGCGTACGGCTCAGATAATGCCCCTGAAAGCCCAGCCACGATATCGGTTTCGGCTTCACATACATGTCAACAGCCTCGGGCATGTTGCTCCAATCCCAAGTTCCTTCCACTTGGATGAGGGTGTACCCTGCAGCACGCAACGAAGCGAACACCGGGCTTTGGGTAAGCACGGTTTGATGGGCTATGAGAAACTCACGGTCCGTGGTAAAAAGGGTGTGCACATACTCCATATTCCAGGTGGCGGCCAGCACCAAATTGGTGCGCGGGTAGTTGGCATACGCTTTATCAATGACCCAAAAACCCCGGGCACGTAATTGTTCCAGGAATGGGGTGTTGTCCAGCCCATACCATCGTTGCAAGACATCATGCCGACCATAACCGTCTAACACGATGTAGTAAATGTCGGGCGGCGTGGAAGCAGGCCGGAGGGCAAGGGGAGCCGTCCCATGCCATCGAATGGTGGGGAACGGGAACCATGCCCGCAGCCAAAGCGTAAGATAGAAAAGGAGGAACAGAGCCAACAGACCGCCCAACAACCGGGCCGTGCCTTCGAGGGAGACAGAACGTCCCAAACGCCAACGCCACACCACCTGGGTGGCCCCCAACACAATGACAAAACTTCCGGCCACCAACCCGAATATTCGGGGAGACATCCCCCAAATCACCACCGCACTGGTCAAAATCAGCGCGCGAGGCGCGTCTTCCGGCCACCAGCGGCGCAGTATCCAGCACCCCAATATCAACACACCACTCCATCCCAGGAAGACAGCCGGCACATCCTGCCACCCAAAGAACGCGACATAAGCATCCAACAGGGCCAAACCCACGGCCAAAAAAGGCATGCCACATAGCCACAAACGTCGGAAAGCCAAGGGGCTTGCCTCCTCGCACCTGAACTGGAGTTGAATGGCTTCTGTCGGTCTTCCAGATGGACTCAATCGGATTCCCCGTGACCCCTCTGCACGTCCTTGAGGAAGACTTGTTCTTTATATCACAAAACTCGAAACCCGCGGAAACCCGCCTCGAAACACAACCCATCCCCATACGGCAGAACACCGAGCACGAATGCGCAGCAACCCTCCCTTGACAAACACATGGGGGCAGGCTATGATTCTTTCGGAATTTTCGGAGAGCGAAATGGGGCAAGGACGACCTCAGCTGACGCGACGACAACAGGAATTCCTCAGCCGTTTCCTGGAACTCTACCACCAGGTGCAGGAGCCGGTGCACTACGCGGAAGTGGCCCGGCATCTGGGGGTGAGCAAGGTGACGGCCTACGAAATGCTCCGGCTGCTGGAGGAGCGGGGCCTGGTGCGCTCGGAATTCCGCCTGCCCCGAGAGCGTCGCGGTCCGGGACGGGCCCAGGTGGTCTTCATGCCCACGCGCGCGGCCCATCGGGTCCTACGGGAACTGGCCGGACCCGCGGTGGAGGAGGAGAACTGGGGCACCATCAAGGCCCGCATCCTGGACCGTCTGCGAGAAGGACGGGCCGCGGGTTATGAGGATTTGCTGGAAGACCTCCTTGCGCGTCTCCCCGAGCGCCGCAGCCCTCTGCGATACACCGCAGAACTCATCACCGCCCTGCTCCTGGCTTTACGTACCCTCCTGGAAGGCCCCTATGGGCAGATACTGCGGGAACGACTCCGACGCATCGGCGCGCCCGGTGAATTGGGCCTCAACGCCCTCACCGGGCTCACCCTGGCCCTGGGTTTGGCCGAGCGCATCAACCGCCGCATCTCCACCCGTCTGCTGGCCGAGGTCAACCGTTTCCATCAGACCCTGTTGCAACTCAGCGAAAAGCAACGAGGCACACTGACGGCCTTTCTGAAGGAGGTCCTGGACATCCTGTTCGAGGAAGAAACCCCTAACCAGGAGGCTGAATCCCCGTCTCCGCCGCCGGCTTCGTAAGCACGGGAGGAGATTTTTCTTTTTTGCTCGTTATTTTCGTCTTCATCGGAAAATCTCTTTCTTTCAACATCTTGTGCAACGAGGCGGTGGACGGATGTTCGAAAAACTGGCTCGCGTCGTCACCCGCTACAAAGGTTGGGTCGTGTCCGGATGGCTGCTTCTGGCTCTCTTCATGCTCTGGCAGGCCCCCGTCTCTCCC
>WFVP01000111.1 GCA_015491595.1 Anaerolineales bacterium | reverse complement strand
GTCCCGCTCCGTCCCAGCCCCGTCCTCGTGGGGGATGGCTGCGGTGGTTGCAACCGCCTCGTATGTGAGGGAAAACGAAAAGAGGCGGTCCTACGACCGCCCCCTCGTCCGTGTGGGCTGCGATGTTCCCTCGTTCAAACCGGGATGGTGTCCGCGGCTTCGGGCAGGGTGAAGCCCTCCTTGCGGAGGGTCTTTCGTAACTCGATGAACCCTTGATGCCCCAAGCCTTTGATGTCCACCAGAACCTTGGGGTCCTTCTCCATCTGGGTCAATAGGTCGCCCACCGTCTGGTAACCCGCCTCCACCAGGGCCTGGATGTAGTCCTTTTCCAGGGGCAGGTCTTCGATGGGCCGTTCGGGCGAGCGGCGCAACTTGGCTTTGCGCTCCCGTTCTTCCCGGTAGGCCTCTGCAGCCTGGAGCCGCTTCATGAAGCGGTCCACCTGACCCTCGGTGTCCACGATGCGCTGGGTTCCGGTGTAGAAGGGATGGCATTGGGAACACACTTCCACCCGGATGACCTTGACGGTGGCCCCGGTGGTCCAGGTGTTGCCGCACGAACAGATAACCTGTGCATCCCAATAGTATTCGGGATGAATGCCCTTCTTCATGGCTTGCTCGCTCCCTTGGAAAGAGGTTTAGTCTCCGGCGACGGATTGGGAGGACAGTTCCGAGAGAGGAATCACGCTCACCCGCTTGCGGCCGCCGGAGATGGTTTCGAAACGCACCACGCCGTCCACTTTGGCATACAGGGTGTAATCCCGGCCCACGCCCACGTTGCGACCGGGTTTGAACTTGGTGCCCCGCTGGCGCACCAGGATGTGGCCCGCGCGCACGAACTGTCCACCGTAACGCTTGACGCCCAAACGCTTGGAAATGCTATCCCGACCGTTTCGGCTGGAACCGCTGCCCTTTTTGTGTGCCATGGTTCACCTCCTCTCGTCAGAGCCCGATAGCGGCCTGGTCGGCCCTCCGGACTCCTGTTCCTCGTGCTCAGGCTTCCGAAGCCACGGGTTCTGCCGCGGCCTCGTCCGTCGAAGGCGTTTCGCCTTCCAGCAGTATCTCCTTCACCAGGAGCCGTGTGTACCGGTGGCGATAGCCCAGGCGTCGGCGATAGCGCTTCCGGGGCTTGTACTTGAACACCAGGATTTTCGGACCCTTGAAGTGTTCCACCACCACGGCCCGCACACGCGCCCCCGGCACCGTCGGTGTTCCCACGTGGACCTGGTCTCCATCCACCACCAGCAACACCCGTTCCAATTCGACCTCGTCGCCTACGTCGTAGGGGAGCCGGTCCACTTCCAGATACTCGTTGGGGGCGACCCGATACTGGTGCCCCATGGCTTCGACAATGGCATAACGCATGAGCGACCTCCCACGTTCACTTCACCGCCGGTGGTGCACCAAAAACACATCCCCACACCCCGACGGGGAAGTGGGATTGGAGCGTGGCTATTATACCAACTTTGGACCGGGGTGGCACACGGGTTTCGGAGAGGTTCGAAAAATCACCGCGGGTTCCGGACGCGTTTTCACGGGGAGACGCGTAAGGTGAACTGGAAGGTCAGGGTTTCTTCGGGGAATTGGAGGGTGGCTTCCAATCGTTGGGGTTGTGCCATGTCCCCGATTTGGGGCTTGGGGAACACCAAATCTCCCTGCCAGGCGCCCGTTGGCGTAAACGTCACCGAAAGGCAGGGGGACAGGGCCAGGCGACGTCCATCCGCGAGGCGCAGCCGCGCACAGAGCGTCCCTTCCTTCGCGGCCGGACGCGGAGATATCGGTTCAATCATGAGGAGCAGGGTAAACCGGTCGACCCGTTCCCAACCGGGCCCCAGAAGGATGCGGTATCCCCGATGTTCGCGCGGCTCGGGCACCGTTGGGGCCACGGGGCGCAGAACGTCCCAGGCGAAACGCCATTGACCGGCCTCTCGATGCATGACCAGGTAACCCGGCTGCGTCGTGCCTGAGGGGAGATGGTAGACTCCCTGAAAGATGACCCGGTTGGGCTGCACCTCCACAGCCGAACCGATAGCCACCCCGGTCCACGGCAGGGGGTCTTCCTGGCAGGATGCCAGCATGACCTGATACTGGCCTTCGACCACCATGCGGGCCAGACCGTCCAGGGCCTCCTGACACGAGCGCGTCTGGTAGGCCTGGAGCCAACGCTCCAGGGCCGTGCGCGCTTCCCGCTCTGGCGACGGAGCCGCCAGAGCGCAGCCCGCCACCCCGGCCGCGAGGAGCAATCCATACGTCGCCCTCACGACCAGGACGCCCAGGGCGAGGAGGAGGGTACGCAGGGTCCAGGAAACGTGCAAGTCCATCGCGAGTTGGGACAGCACAGGCTTGTTTCCCCTTACTTTTATACCCATGGACTCAAAACGTTGTCAATATGGAGGCGGGCGTGTTCCAGGGTTTTTCACTGTTCTAACAGAAGGGTGAAGCCATAGGGGCCGCCTCTTTCGCTCAGATCGAACCGGGCTCAGGACCATAAAGGAAGAAAGAATTTGTGTGGGGCGGCAAAGCCGCCCCACACAAATTTATTTTTCCCCTGCGGTTCTGAGCCCGAGGAGGCCTGCGCGTCACGTGGCCAATCACCTTGAAAAGACC
>WFVP01000110.1 GCA_015491595.1 Anaerolineales bacterium | reverse complement strand
GGAAGGAAGCCTGCCCCAGGACCTGGTGTCCGTGGTGTACCTGGGAAGCCTGGCGGCCCTGGGCCTGGGATGGCTGGTCGCGGTCGGCCGCATGCCGCACCCCCGTGCGTGGCCCTGGATGGCCGCGTTCACCCTGGTGCTGACCTTCTTCCTGGTGCCGCGGGCCCATGTAGCAGACCAGGTGGTGTTGGTGTACCCCCTCTGGGGATGGTTCTGGTGCACGCCCGGCTCCGCCCCGTTCCGGGGGCTGGTCCGGGGCGGGTTCTTGGCCCTGTGGGTCGGGTACTGGATTTTCCACGGTCGCTGGTTGGCGAACGTCTCCCTCCCGGCCCCGGTGGTGGAGATGCTCCAGCATCGGACGCTGAGCCCCCTCCTCCCCGGCCTGCTGTTGGGCCTGGGGTTGTATATCGGCTTTCTTCAAATGCGCACGAAGGCGATGGGCCGAGGGTGTCCTCAGAAGGGAGAGGCGTGAAGACGATGCACGGGGATGGGCTCCTGGACGTGCAGGTAGGGCCACCACTCCCCGTGTTCCCAGACCCAGGACCAGCGACCGGTCCACTCTCGGGCGTCCAGGGTCAGGACCATCAGGTTCTCGCGGGAGAGGTGGGGGTATCGTCGGGCTACCCAGCGGGCCAGCTGGTCGGGGCGGGCCAGGGCCAGCCGACCGTGATGGGCCATGGACGCGGTGTCCAGGGTGCCCCGGTCTCGAACCTGGAGCCACGCTTCCCAGGGCAGGACATGGCACAGTTGGCGCTCCTGTTCGAAGTAGAGCACCCAGGCGAGAATCAGGTCCGCCACGCGGCGCTTGCTCATGACCGGGAAGGTCTGCTGATGTCCGTCCCGGTCCAGCAGGATGCCCTGGTTGGTATCCACCGCGAAACCGGCATCGGGCCGGGTGATGTCGTTCAGGAGGAGCAGGTCCAGCCCCTTGGCCTCCAGCTTCTGACGGGCCAGGGCCACGTCCAGACGGCTCTCCGCGGCGAAGCCCACCACCCACCGGGGCCGCCCGTGTTCCTCTCGGTAAGCCTGCACGGCCTGGAGAAGGTCTGGGTTGGCCTCCAGGGTGACCGTCCAGCGCTTTCGCCCTTTCTTGACCTTTTCCGTGGCCTGTTGGGCAGGGCGGTAATCCGCCACGGCGGCCACCTTGAGCAGGATGTCCGTTTCGGAGAGGACTTCCATCAGGGCCTGGTACATCTCCCGGGCCGTCTCCACGGAAATCCGTTCCACGCCGTACGGCGCGGGAAGTTGGGTGGGCCCGGAAATCAGGGTGACCCGGGCGCCCAGGTCTCGGGCGGCCTCGGCCAGCGCGTAGCCCTGCTTGCCGGAGGACCGGTTGGTGAACACCCGCACCGGGTCCAGGGGTTCCCGGGTAGGGCCGGCGGTGACCACCACATGGCGGCCCTGGAGGGGACCCTGGCGGGCGAAGAGCAGGCGCAGGTAGTTCACGATGTCCTCGGGCTCCACCATTCGGCCCTGGGCCACCAGGCCCGAGGCCAGGCGCCCGTACACCGGCCCCAGGATATGGGCCCCTTGTTGCTTCAGGCGCGCCAGGTGCTCCTGAATCGCGGGGTGGGCGAACATACCGGCGTCCATGGCGGGCGCGAGGAGAAGGGGGGTGCGCTTGCGGTCCAGGGCCAGGGCGGCCAGGCTCACCAGGGTGTTCCCGTGGCCCTGGGCGAGTTGGGCCAGGGTTTCGGCGGTGCAGGGGACGATGAGCATGGCGTCGGCCTGGCGGGCCAGGTCCACGTGCAGGATGTGGCCCTCGGGTCCCCAGAGGTCGTCCTGCGTGTAGGCCTTCTGCCCTGTAAGGGCCTGAAAGGTCAGGGGGGTGATGAAGCGGGTGGCCGAGGGTGTGAGCAGGGTGATGACTCGCGCCCCTTCCTTGGTCAGCATGGAGGCCAGGGCCGCGGCTTTGAACGCGGCGATGGAACCCGTGACACCCAGCAACAGGGTACGTTGGTGCAATGGGGAACGCATGGTCTGCCGTCCGGAATTCAGGATGTGTACAATCGGGCCAAGTAGGTCTGGAGTTCGGCTTCGTCCAGGTCGTGCCAGTCCTGGTAGGCTTCGGCCACGGCGTAGGGGGTTTCCTCGCGGATGTTGGGGCAGTAGACGGTGTCCACTTCCCGGGCCAGGCGCCAGATGGCCTCGGCGTGCCCGGTGGGGACGGCCAGGGCCAGGCGTTGCACCCCCTGTTCCCGCAGCACGGCCACCGCGGCCCGCATGGTGGAGCCGGTGGCCAGCCCATCGTCCACCAGGATGACGCTGTGGCGTTTCACGTCCGGCCAGGGCCGGGAGCCCCGCAGCAGGGCCAGGCGACGCTGCACCTTCTCCGTGGTGCGCCGGATGTCGGCTTCCATTTCCTCCATGGAAATCCCCAGGTGTTCAATCAGGGCGTCGTTGAGCAACACGGTGCCATCCCAGGCCACCGCGCCGTACCCCAGTTCGGTGTTCCAGGAGGGGGTGATTTTGCTGACCACGGCCACGTCGACGGGCCATCCCAGCGCGTCGTGCATCGCGGCCGCGACGGGAACCCCTCCGGCCGGGATGGCCAGGAGCAGGGGTTGAGGCCAGCGGGCCGCTTCCATGCGCAGCATTTCGGCCAGGACCTGGCCGGCGTGTTCCCGGTCCCGAAACACGCGACGGCGGTTGCGCAGGGTGGGCAAATCCATCACCCGGCCCATTACGACGCCTCCTCCTGGGCCCGCGAACGTTGATACCCTTCGTTTCGGGGGACCTGGCGGGGCAGGTCTTTCAGATGGGGTTCGGCGTCCAGCAGCGCCAGGATGTCCTCCATGAGGAAGAGGGGTTTCTCCGGGTACAGCCGTTCGTACACCGCGCGCGCGAAGGCCAAGTCCTCCGGATAGTCCACGGTCCAGCGCAGGTGGGAGAGGTTCCGCTCCTGCTTCCACGAGAAGAGGCGGAAGCGCTGGGGGTGACGCCAGATGTAGGGCGTCACGTGTTCCCGGTCCGAGGGCAGGGAGGCTTCCTTCCAGGCCTGGGCGAGGGCCTGGAAGGTGAAGATTTCAATGTCCAGCCCTTCGGGGTAGGTGGGTTCCAGGGTGTTGCTCAGGTAATCGTAGGCGGGGAAGGTCTCCACCCAGTAGGTCAGCATGGCCTGGATGAGTTCCGGGTCTTTGAAGGGGTCATCGGCGGTGATGCGCACGATGGTGTGCGCCCCGACCTGGCGCGCGCACTGGTAGAAACGGTCCAGTACGTCGTCCACGCTTCCCCGGTAGACGGTCAGGCCCATTTCCTGCCCTAAAGTCTCGATGGCATCGTCGTCGGGCAGCCGGGTGGTGGCGATGACCACCCGGTCGATGAGGGGGACGGCCTGCACCCGTTCGAGGATGTGGGCCAGGAGGGGCTTGCCCACGATGGGCGCCAGGGTTTTGCGAGGAAGCCGGGTGGACCCCATGCGGGCTTGGACGATGGCCACGATGGGATGGGGGGAGGGGAGCAGGTTCATGGTCCTCCCTCACATCTGGGCCCGCAACCAGGCAGTGACGGCCAGGATGAGCAGGGCCAGGATTTGCTGCACCCGGAAGCTCCGGCGCAGCGCCCGTCGGGTCTGTTCCCAGAGCGCCGGGGAGCCGCCCCGTTGCATCTGCAAGCCGATGCGCTCCCACTGGGGGAGACGAACCAGTTGCAGGTAGAGCAAATAGGCGGCCCAGGACAGCACCAGGAGATGTTTGAAGAGCAGGCCTTTGGCCCAGGGGGTGCTGAAGTTGAGGGTGCCCTCGTACAGGGGATGCTGGCTCATCTGAAACATGCCGGTGGCCCAGAGCAGGGCACCCGCCATCCAGGCGACCCGCATGTACATGCGGTAGCCGCGCAGCCACGATTGGGGCGATTGGGCGTCTTGGGGCAGGGTGCGCTCCAGGTCAAAGAGGGAAAGCACCGAGCCCAGCCACATCACGGTGCTGAGCAAATGAACGGCGTAGGCCAGCGCCAGGGACCACATGGGTTGCGCTCACCGAACCACGACCAGGGTGACCAGGAACGAAATCACCAGCAAGATGCCCACCACGGTGAGCACGATTTGGTAGCGGCGGCGCTGGCGTTCGTAGTAGCTCATGCGCTGCTTTTTTTCCTTCTGCCGCTTGCGACGTTTGCGTTGTTTCTTGGCCATGGTTTTCCACTCCATGGAAGGTGATGAGGACACCCCCCATTATACCCGTGCGTGAGGGGGAAACCAGGTGGGGTGCACTCAAAAGTTGCCAAAGTGGGAGAAAAGATGGTGCCGCTTTGGAAAGGCACCCAGCGTTTCGCACAGGTCTGTCCAGGCCCTGGACCGCAGGAGCAAAGAAGAGATAATGCAGCAAGCGGCTTCGCCGCTTGCTGCATTATCTCTTCTTTGCTCCTGCGGTCCAGGGCCTGGACAGACCTGTGCGAAACGCTGGGTGCCTTTCCAAAGCGGCACCATCTTTTCTCCCACT
>WFVP01000109.1 GCA_015491595.1 Anaerolineales bacterium | reverse complement strand
GGTCCAGAATGACCCGGCTGTCCACCACGGAGGCCACGGCGAAGGCGATGCGGGCGGGGAAGTTGGCCTTGATGAGGCCGGTGACCACGTCCACCGAAGGCCGCTGAGTGGCCACGACCAGATGGATGCCTGTGGCTCGGGCCAGTTGGGCCAACCGAATGAGGGCCTGCTCCGTGCGCTGGGGCGCGAGCATCATCATGTCGGCCAGTTCGTCAATGACCACCACCAGGTGGGGGAGGGGACGCCGACCCTGGGCCTCGGTCTGGGCGTTGTAGTCCCCAATGTCCCGCGCCCCCGCGTCGGCCAACAGGCGATAGCGCTGTTCCATCTCTTGCAGCGTCCACTGCAGTGCGCCCTGGGCCTTTTCCAGGTCCGTGACCACCGGTGTGAGCAGGTGGGGCAGTCCGTTGAAACGGGTCAGCTCCACCCGTTTGGGGTCAATGAGCAGGAAGCGCACCTGGTCCGGCGTGCGGAACAGGAGCCAGGTGGTCAGCATGGACTGGAGGCACACCGACTTCCCCGAACCCGTGGCCCCGGCAATGAGCAGATGGGGCATGTGGTCCAGTGCGGCCACCACGGGCTCGCCGGACACGCTCTCCCCCAGGGCCAGGGGCAGGGCCGCGTCCATCTGGGCGAAAGCTTTGGAGGTCACCACCCGGCGCAGGGGGACCAGGTTGGGTTTCTCGTTGGGGACTTCGATGCCGATGTAGGGCCGACCCGGTACCGGGGCCTGGACCCGCAGGCGTTTGGCCGCCAGGGCCAGGGCCAAATCGTCGGCCAGGGCCAGGATTTTGGACACCCTCACCTTGGTACGCCCCTTCTTCGTCTCCACGTATCCGGGCTCCAGGCCGAAGAGGGTGACGGTGGGTCCCTGCTGGATGGTCACCACCTTGGCGGGCACGCCGAACTGGGCCAGGGTCTCCTCAATGATGCGGGCCTGCTCCTGGGCCCATGCCTCGTCTCCTTCGGGCCGCAGGCCGTCCTCCAGCACCTCTTCGGGGTCCGGCAGCACCCAGCGGGGAGGCGTCTCCTCCCGGACCTCTGTCGTGGCGGCGGGGCTCGAGGAGGCCGCCGCGAGGGCAGGAGCCGTTCGGGCCGGTTCCTGTCGCAGGGCGGCCGGGGGCGTTGGGGTTCCTCTGGCGAAGGCTCGGGCCCACCAGCGGCGCAGCTGGGCTCGCGCGTGGGCGCCGTACCGTTGATGGAGCTGCTGGGCCACGTCCCAGAGGGGGCGGTTCCAAATCCAGAGCAGCGCGACCAGCCACCAGGCGGCCAGGGTCAGCAGGGTTCCCCAAAATCCCAAGGCCCGCAGCAGCAGCTCGTACACGAACGCGCCCCACCACCCGGCCCGGTGGGGGAACAGGCCGTGCAGCAGGGGACCCATGCCCGCCAGGAGGCTGGCCACCCCCAGGGCGCGTACCGAGTGCCAGGGGATGCGGGAGGGCAACAGACCCCGGAGGCTCATCCATCCCAGGCCCAGGCCCACCAAGGGGGCCATCCAACCGAACCCTCGGTACCACAGGGCGGTCCAGAACCGGAAATAGGGAACCCCCAGGCCCGCCGCCGCGACCGTCACCGCAGTCAGGCCCAGGATGCCCAGCCAGAATCGCCAGCGGCGCAGCACGGCAAGTTGCAGAGTTTGGACCCGGGCGTCCCAGCGGGACCAGGTCTCCGCCCGCCACCGTCGCCAGGCATCCAGCATTTGGGCCGGTTTGGAGGGACCCTTGGCCTTTCGCCGCCCCTTGCCCTTGCGTTTTCGTGGCGCCATGCTCGTGCTCTCCTGTGCCCCAATTGTATCGCATCTTCCCGAGGTTTCGGGGCGGTGTTCGAACATGTGGTCAGAAGTCGCGGCAGAGAAGCATCCCGTCGGAGGCCGCGTCGATGCCATTGGGGGCCAGGGGTTTGGAGCACATACGGGAAAGGCGTTGTGCAACCATCGAGACGTTTTTGAGACAAATTGTGGGGTCTTTGCCCTTGTGGGTTTGGGCTTGTTTGGGGTATAATCCGCCCCGTGTACGGAATTCGCTGAATATTCCTCTCAAATCCACGTGCTGGAGAATGTCCATGAGCACGGCACCGTCTCAACTCCGTAAGGCCGTTGTGAACGTGGTCGCCTTCGCCGTACTGGGAGCATTGGTGCTGGGGGCGACCTGGCTGTACGCGTCCCAACGGGTGCCGCCGCAACCCCTTGAGTTCAACCATTACGTACACGTCCAGCAGCTGGGGCTTTCCTGCCTGTATTGCCACAGCAACGCCCCGCGAGGGCAGAGCGCTGGCCTGCCCCAGGTGAACCGCTGTATCGCCTGCCACAACCAACTGGAACCCAAATCGCCGGCGACCCGAGCCTTGCAGAAGTATGCGGAGAACGGTGAAGCCATTCCCTGGGTGCCCGTGGCCATCCAGCCCGATTTCGTGTACTTCAGCCACGCTCCCCATGTGCAACGGGGCATTTCGTGCCAGACCTGCCACGGTGAGGTGGGACAGTCCACGGTGGCCCAGCCCATCAAGAACCAGAACATGGGTTGGTGTTTGAGCTGCCACAAGAACATGAGCACCCCCGAGCGGTTCGTCCAGCTGTCGTCTTGCGAGGCCTGTCACAAGTAAGTCGGTAACCCTCACACATCCACGTGGAAGGAGCGACCATGAGCCGGGAAGGACTAACACGCCGTGATGTGCTGAAACTGGCCGGTGTGGGCGGCGCAGTGGCTGCCGTGCTGTCGGGTTGCGGCCCCATGGCGAAATACGTGCGCCGACGGCCGTATGTGGAGCAGCCCGAGTACGCGCTGCCCGGCAAGAGCGTGTACTTCGCCACCACCTGTCGCGAGTGCCCGGCCGGGTGCGGCCTGGTGGTGCGCACCGTGGAAGGTCGGGCCATCAAAGTGGAAGGGAACCCCAACCATCCCCTCAACCGGGGCAGCACCTGCGCCCGGGCGCAGGCGGCCCTCCAGGGCTTGTACAACCCTGACCGGGCCCGCGGGCCCAAGGTCCGGGGCGGCAAGGCCATCACCTGGGAAGAGGGCATTGACGCGGTGGCTCGGGCCTTGCAGGACACCCCTCCGGAAGGCATCGTCTTCCTCCTGGGGCTGGCACCGGACCACCTGGCCGAACTGGTGTATGAGATTACCCAGGCCCTGGGCGCGCCCCCGCCCATCCGTTTCGGCGCCCTGGCCATGGTGGAGGCCCGACAGACCCTGGCCGCGGCTGCGGAGGCGGTATTCGGTCAAAAGGCCGTTCCTACCTTTGACATCGCCAAGGCCGATCTGGTGATTTCCTTTGGGGCTAACTTCCTGGAAACCTGGCTCAGCCCGGTGGCCTATGCCAAGGCCTACGGCGCCATGCGACAGGGACATCCCGGACGTCGGGGCGTCTTCGTACAGATCGAGCCCCGTATGTCCATGACCGGAGCCAACGCCGACCTCTGGCTGCCGGCCAAGCCGGGGACGGAAGGTCTGGTGGCCCTGGCCTTAGGACGGCTCATGGCCGAAGTCGCGGGAGTGGAGGCGCCGGAACCCTTCGCCCAGGTGGACCCGGCTCAGGTGGCCCAGGCCGCCGAAGTGCCCCTGGAGAAATTGGAGAAAGTGGCCCGTTATGCGGTGCAGGACGTGGAGCGGGTGGTGGCCCTGCCCGGTGGCGTGGTCCTGGGTTATGAGAACGGCGTGGAGGTGGCCCAGGCCATCCTGGCCCTCAACGGCCTTCTGGAGCGCCTGGGGAAGCCTTCCCTGGTCTACTTCACGCCTCCCGCGGGTGGTCGAGAGCCCCTGGCACCGGCGACCTACAAGGAACTTATGGACCTGGTGGACCGCATGAACGCCGGCCAGGTCAAGGCGCTGTTCATCCATGGCGTCAATCCCGTGTATGAATTTCCCAAGGTACTGGGCTTCGAAGAGGCCTTGCTCAAGGTTCCCTTGGTGATTTCCTTTGCTTCCTTCGACGACGAAACCGTGCCCTACGCCCACTACCATCTGCCGGACCACACCTTCCTGGAGTCCTGGGGTTATCAACGGGTTCAGGTGGGTGCGGACCGGGAGGTCCTCTCTGGCTTCCAGCCGGTCGTGGTGCCCGTCTTCGATACCCGGGCCACAGCCGATGTGCTGCTGGCCGCGGTGCAGAAGGTGGGCGGCGCGCTGGCCGAACAGGTGCCCTACAAGAACGAAGTGGAGTTCATCCAAAAGCAGGTGGCCGAATTCCAGAAACGCAACGACGGCATCTATCAGGCTGCCCATCCCAAGGTCTTCTGGGCTTTGTTCTTGCAACACGGTGGTTGGTGGACCCAGGAAGCCACCGCAACCCCGGCCCAGGCTCAGGTGCCCACGGTGCAGGTGGGCGAGGCCAAGTTCGATCGGGGTGAGTTGCATTTGGTGGTCTTCCCGCATCCCATCCTGGCCGATGGCGCCTCGGCCAACAATCCCTGGCTGCAAGAAACGCCCGACCCTACCACGACGGTGATGTGGAATACATGGGTGGAAGTCCATCCCGAGACGGCTGCCCAGATGGGTTTGGAGAACGACGATTTGGTGCTTATTGACTCACCGTACGGCGCGATTTTTGCTTCGGTGTACGTATACCCGGGTATCCGCCCCGATACCATCGCCATTCCCATGGGCCAGGGACACACGGCGTTGGGGCGGTGGGCGAAGAACCGGGGTGCCAACCCGATTGATTTGTTGGGCTTTGGCGTGAACGGCGCGGGCGATGCGGCCTTCGGCCAGGTTCGGGTCACGGTTCGCAAGATGGGCCGTCGTCAGGTCCTGGCCCGGAAGGAGAATACCGTGGGCGTGTACGGCGACGGCCGTTATCAACCCGTGGATAAGCGCAAAGAAGAAGAGGAAAAGGTAACCTCGACGCAGGAGTAGGATGATGGCGGGCGAAGAGCACACCAAATGGGTCATGGTCATTGACCTGGACCGCTGCACCGGGTGCAACGCGTGCGTGACCGCGTGCGCCATGGAGAACAACGTGGCTTTCGCAGGCGAAGAGGAAAACGCCTATGGCCGCGGTATGCACTGGATTCGGCTGGTGCGCTATTGGGAGGGTGAGTACCCTGAAGTGCAAATGCGCACCATGCCCATGATGTGCCAGCAGTGCAGCAACGCGCCTTGCGAACCCGTGTGCCCGGTGTTCGCCACCCTGCACAGCGAGGCGGAAGAGCTCAACATCCAGGTGTACAACCGCTGTATCGGTACCCGGTATTGTGCGAACAACTGTCCCTATATCGCCCGAACATTCAATTGGTTCGATTACGAATGGCCGGAGCCCATGAACTACTATCTGAACCCCGACGTCACGGTGCGACGCCGGGGCATCATGGAGAAGTGCACCTTCTGCATCCAGCGCATTCGTCGGGCGCAAGAGGAAGCCCGCCTGGAGGGCCGTCCGGTGCGGGACGGCGAGGTGCAGCCCGCGTGTGCCCAGGCCTGTCCCACCGACGCCATCGTCTTCGGCAACTGGCAGGACCCGCACAGCAAGGTGCGGCAACTGGCGGAAAGCCAGCGAGGGTTCAAGTTCCTGGAGGAATTGGGCACCGAGCCGAAGGTCATCTACTTGAGCAGCCAACGTCACGAGTTCTAAGCCTTGGATGCCCAAGTGTCGCACGAGGAGGAGGCACCCATGCACTCAGAAACCCCCCTGCCTGCCGAATTGCACGGCCAAGTGGAAGAATTGCGCAAGGAACACCTGCTCATTGACGTGCGGCCCCGGGAAGAGATGAACCGCATGGTCCTGGAGGCCATGGAGGACACCAGTCGGGAGTGGAAGTGGGCCATGGCCTTCCTGGGCCTGGTCACCGTGGTGACCCTGTTCGGTGCTTGGGCGTATCTGATGTCCACCGGCATGGGTCTGGCGGGCATCCGCCGGCCGATTTTCTGGGGTCTCTTCATCGTGAGTTTCGTGTTCTGGATTGGCATCAGCCACGCCGGCACCTTCGTCTCGGCCATCCTCCGGGTCTTCAAGGCCGAGTTTCGCCGCCCCTTCACCCGGGCCGCGGAGCTCATGACCACCTTCGCCCTCATGGGCGCGGGTCTCTATCCCCTGATTCACCTGGGCCGCACCTGGCGGTTCTACTGGATGGTGCCTTACCCCAACCAGCGCTGGTTGTGGCCCAATTTCCGCTCGCCTCTGGTGTGGGACTTCTTCGCCATCAACACCTACCTGATTGGCAGCACCCTCTACCTGTATCTGCCCTTGATTCCGGACTTGGCCATGGCCCGGGACAAGAGCACGGGGTGGCGCAAGAAGCTCTACACCATCCTGTCCCTGGGCTGGCGGGGCACGGAGGAGGAATGGCGTCACCTGACCAAGGCCATTCAGATTTTCGCCTGGGCCATCATCCCGGTGATGTTCTCGGTGCACACCATCGTCTCCTGGGATTTCGCCGTGGCCATGAAGTTGGGCTGGCACTCCACCATTTTCGGGCCCTACTTCATCACCGGCGCCATTCTGTCGGGCATCGCCGCGGTAGGGTCGGTGCTCTACTTGGTGCGCACCACCATGAAGAACATGACGTACTTCATCCGGCCCGAACACTTCGACACCCTGGGCAAGCTGTTGCTCATCATCTCCATGGGCTGGACCTACTTCTTCTTCAACGAGTTCATCCTGGAATGGTACGGCGGTGAGCACACGGTCAAGGAAATCATCCGGTTCTATACCCAGGGGGACATCGCGCCCGTGTGGTGGCTCATGGTCATCTGCAACATCTTCATCCCCTGGGCGGTGCTGTGGAACCGCAACTGGCGCCGGAAGCCCTGGGTCATGTTCCTCATGGGCTTGATTGTGAATGTGGGTATGTACGCCGAGCGGTACGTCATCGTCACCGGCGCGCTGAGCCGCAACCGCATCCCCTTCGATTGGGGATGGTATCAGCCCAGCCTGGTGGAGATTTCCATCGCCTTCGGCACCTTTACCTTGTTCCTCTTCATGTACGGCATGGCCTCCCGCCTGATTCCTCTCATCCCGGTGTGGGAGGTCGAAGAGGGACACCACGCCCACTCCTTACGGAAAGTGGGCAAGACGGTGGTGCCCTCGGTGGCCGATTTGGAGTAACCCAGGAGGGAGCGCGTCATGTACGGTGGCTATCAAGGTCGTTACGAGCCGAAAATCTATGTGGCGCTCTTTGATGACCCCGAACCGGCCGCTCGGGCCGTGGAGGTCTTGCGGGAAATCGGCATTGAGGACCGCCTGATTCAGATTCAGTCGGGGGTGCCCTGGAAGCCGGAAGTCCTGGGCCGGCCCATCAAGGCCAGCGCGGTGCCCAAGTACGGCATGGTGGGTGCCGGGGTGGGCTTCCTCACCAGCATCGCGTTGTACTTCGGTACGCCCGCCCTGTATCCCCTTCGGGTGGGCGGGTTCCCCCTGTTCACGATGCCCCCGGCTTTTGTGCTCATCTTCGAGCTCACCATGTTGGGGCTGATTGTGGCCTCCTTCCTGGGGGTCCTCTTCGAGTCCCTCCTCCCGCCGGTGGTGGGGAAGCGGGTCTACCATCCCGAGGTGAGCGATGGCGCCATCGCGGTGTTCTTCCAGGCTCCCGCGATTCTGCTGGACCGGGTCAAAGAGGCGCTGCAGCAAGTGGGTGCCTCGGAAATTGAACCTGTGGAGGGGTCGTTCGTATGAAAGGGCTACGTATTCTCATCGTCCTGGGTGCGCTGTTGACCCCGCCCATCGTGGGGCTGCTGTTCACCTACGAAATCATCAAAGTGGACTGGATCAGCTTCATGGAGAACCAGCCTTCCTACCGGCCCATGGAGGACCCGCTGCCCCTCCCTCCCAACTCGGTGCCGGTGGAAGGACCGGCTTACGTGCCGGGAGTGCCGTGGCCCAACCCGGTGCCGGCCGATGAGGTCTCCCTGACCCGGGGTCAGATGTTGTACGAAACCTATTGTTCGGTCTGCCACGGCCTGCAAGGGAAGGGCGACGGCGTGATGAAGGCTTTCTACAAGGTGCCCATTCCCGATTTGACCGCGGCCAACGTCGCGGACAAGGACGACGCGAGCCTGTTCGCCACCATCACCTACGGCTCGGCCAACATGCCCAACTTCCGGGACCTGACGGTCCGGGAGCGATGGGACATCGTGAACTACCTGCGGCAGTTGCAGGGGAAGCTGCCGTAATCGGTCCGCATCCCTTTCCATCACGGACGACGGCAGGAGGAAGACGAACCATGCGCAAAGGCAAGTTGCTCGTGATGCTCGGGGCCCTCTTCTTGGTCGCCGGTCTCGCGGCCTGCGGCATTCAGGGTGCCCCGAACTTCGCCAAAGTGGAACACACCCCCATCCCCACGTTGCCGCCGGCCACCCTGCCCCCGGTGGAGGAGGCCCTCCAGGCTTCGGCCGGGGAGGAAGGGGAAGCAGGCGCGGCCACGCCGTGCCGCACCACCCCCGTGGACCTGCTCCAGGCCTGGTTCGAGGCCGGGCTTCCCGGGCCGGACGCGGAGCCCTTTACCCTGACCGACCTGGACGGGAACACCTGCCAGGTCACCTTTGAGGATGTGCAGTTCGTCTTCTCCCAGGCGGGTATCTGGTACGACGGCTCCCCGGCCTGCACCCAGTGCCACGTCGGCGACCCCGAGGCCGCCCTGGGGCAATTGAGCCTGGACAACTACGAGCACATCATGAGCAAAGATGCTACCACCGCGGGCGGGAACTGGGAGCAATCTACCCTGTACGACCGCCTGGTGGTGCGCAAGGACATGCCCTTGGGTCGCCCGGCCGATGCGCCCGAGAAGGGCCTGGAAATCTTCGTGGGGCAGGTGGTCTCCGGCGAGTGACCCGCTCCCAGCCGGGAACAACCCACGCTTCCGGGGCCGGTGCCTTGCGCCGGCCCTTTTCTTTTGCCTTGCATGCTTTTGGGAGCAGGCTGTCCGGCCTGTCCGATACGCTCAAAAGGATGTCGGCTTACAGATACAGGGGCTTGTTCAGCCTCCTGTTCTGAGCTCCGGGTCAGGGTACCATGCCGTCCGGCTCATCGGGAGGAGGTGGGAGGCGGGTTGTAGAAGTTGTACACGGCCTCGGCCAGGTCCGCGAGCAGCTCGGCGCCCTGGTCCCAGATGACCTGGATGGGATGCCAGATGAAGGCCACCAGCACGAAATCCCCCTTGGGGGTGTAAATGATGCCCGCGTCTCCCATGGTGGTGATGTACCCCTGGAAGTTGGTCACCCAACCGTGCTTGTGGTCGATGCGGGTGCCGTCCGGGATGCCCGCCTCGAAGAGCACGGCAATTCGGTTGGTGCTGAGCAGGTCCAGCATGTACCGGCATTCTTCCCGGGTGATTTCGTTGGGGAAGGCGGCCTGTAACGCGCCGCCCCCGTGGTTGGCGCATTGGTACAGGTCGGCCAGCAGCGTCCCCATGTCGGAGGGGGTGGTCTGGTTGTACGGGTCCGGGTCGGTGAACACGTCGGTGCGCTGGTTGGCGGGGGTTTCGTAGCGCTTGAGCAGGGGCGCTCCGGGCCGGAAGAAGCCAGCGAGGAAGGTGTTCTCCAGACCCAGGAGCCGCATGTCTTCCGTGACCAGGAGGGGCCCCAGGTTGGGGTCCAGCACGTTCTCCATGAGCCAGTCCGCGGCCTCGTTGCCCGATTCGGCAATCATGTTTTCCATCTGGCGGAGGACCTCCGGGTCCGCCCGTTCCAGGTCGATGCGCTTCATCACGGATACCATGATGGAGATTTTGATGGTGCTGGCGCCGGTGAAGGCGATGTCGGGCGGCAGGGGAACGGGGTCCTGGCCCTGGTAGGCGAAGTGAATCTCCCGCCCGGTGTCCAGGTCCATGAAGTACACCCCCACTACGCCCTCGAAATCCGCGAGCTGCACCGTTTGTTCCAGCAGGACCTGCAGGTTGGCGAAGGGCGGGCCTTGGGGTTCGATTTGGCGGACCGGAAGAATTACCACCCGTCGCGAGGGGGAGAAGAGGGCCCGCTCGATGCGGCTGATGGCCTCTTCGATTTGCAACGCGGTTCCCGGCTCCCCGGGCTGCATTCGGGTGGTGCCCACAATGGGTTGGGGAGGTCGGGGCGGCCGGTCGTACCGGGCCACGATTTCCCTCTCCAGGTACTCTCGCAGGCGGGTCTTGGAGTACTCCGCGACCAGGGGCACCGAGACCCCTTCCGGACGCCGGCCCCACAGGAAGTCCCAGAACCCGCTCCAGAAGGAGCGCCGTTCCTGGACCCGGGCCACGGCCGCGAGCATGGCTTTGGTGTCCAGGGTGAACCCGATGGTCGCCGGGTCCAGCCAGATGCGGGCCTCGCCGTAGCGCAGTTCCACCGGCCGGTTGTACACCTCCAACAGGCGCTGGACGGCTTCTTCCGGTGTCAGGCCGCCCACCGG
>WFVP01000108.1 GCA_015491595.1 Anaerolineales bacterium | reverse complement strand
GGGTGGATGGGAGGAGAAAGGAAGTCCACATCGGGTTCTGACAGCCCGTCAGAACGAGCGCAAGGAGGAACAACACCCAGGAGCGACGCAAGCCCATGGCCTCAACCTCCTCCATCCGGACTTTCTCGCCAGAGAATATACCGACTTGGTGGGGGCTTGACAAACGGCATCCCTGAAGATGAGTGAACAACCACCCCCAATGAGCCATTCGGGTATACTTTCGATTGGGTAAGTTTGACCCCTCAAGGCACGAGGGAAATGTGTTTCCGAGTCGTGACATCCGGTTGTCTGAGTGTCCTGGGTCTTGTGCTGCTGGCCACCCTTCTCTGGTGGTGGGCCGGCCAGCGCCGTTTCCGGGCCTGGAACTGGGACTGGTCCTGGCAGGACCCCATCGCCGCCCATTCGTGGGAAAGCCCCTCCACGGCCAGGGAAGCCCGCCTGGAGGTGGCCCCTCAAGAGGCCATGGTCCACGAACCCCTCCAGGTCTTCCGGGTGACAGGCCTGGCCCCGGGCCAGGTGGTGGGCCTGCGCGCGGTCACGAAGGACGACCAAGGACGCACCTGGGCCGCCGCGGGCCTCTGGAAAGCCGATGACCAGGGTGTGGTCGACCTGAGCCAGCAGGCGCCCTTCCAGGGCACGTACGTCAGCGCGGACCCCATGGGCCTGTTCTGGTCCATGCGCCCGGTACGCCCCATGCGGGCGCCCTTTTTCCAGCCCCCTTCGCCGGCCTATACGGTGACCATCACCGTGGAAGTGGGGGACCGCGTGCTGGCTCAGGCCCGGGTGACCCGTCGGCTGCAAAGCCCGGAGGTCACCTGTGAGGAAATCCGTGAGGGACGCTTGGTGGGCGCGCTGTGCCGACCCCAGGGCGAAGGACCCTTCCCCGCGGTGCTGCTCCTCAGCGGCTCCGAAGGGGGCTATCATCCCGACCGGGCCGCATGGTGGGCCAGCCACGGTATGGTGGCCTTCTCCCTGGCCTACTTTGGTGTGGACCCCCTTCCGCCGAAACTGGGGCGCATTCCGGTCGAGCATTTCCTGGAAGGCATCACCTGGTTACGGGAACAGCCCGGCGTGGACCCGGAACGGGTGTACGTGGTCGGCGGTTCTCGGGGCTCCGAGGCCGCGTTGCTCACCGGCCTGTACGCGGACCCGCCTCTGGCCGGCGTCATCGCCATGATGCCCAGCCACGTGCTGTGGGCCGGATTGGATTTCTCCCAGGGCCGCCCCTACGCGGCCTGGACCTATCAGGGTCAGGACCTGCCCTACGCCTCCTGGGGCTGGTCATGGGAATTCCCCCGTATGATGGTGGGCCAGCCGGTGCGATTGCGCCCGGTGTTTGAGGCCGCGCTGAAAAGAGGGGTCCCGGAAGAGGCCTATATTCCGGTGGAGCGATTGCCCTGCCCCCTGCTGCTGATTTCCGCCACCGACGACCAGATGTGGCCCTCCACGGAAATGGCCCAGGCCCTTGTCAAGCGCATGGAAGCCCACGGCAAAGGGCATCGGGTCACCCATGTGGTGCTGGAGGGTGCGGGCCACGTGATCCCCATCGGGTATCGTCCTCCCGTGCGTCTGGTGCCGCCCTTCCTGGTGGGGGGCGTTTCGCGAGAAGCCAATGTCTATGGCGGGTTGAAGGCCTGGCAGGCCATTTTGGATTTCGTGAAATAGACTTGTCCCTTCGGGAACCCCTCGCACGCGGATAGTGGAAATAATACATTGATGGGGCGGCTTCTCCGCCCCATCAATGTATTTTCTTTACCACTGGGTTCGCTGTTCCTTCCACACGTCGGCTTCGTTGTGGTAACCGGCCCGTTCCCAGAAGCCAGGACGGTCCTCCTGGGTGAACTCCAGGCCCCGGAGCCACTTGGCTCCTTTCCAGAAATAGGTCACCTTGAGGTCGTTTCGGCCGGGAATGGCACCGATGACGCCCCGCAAGGGATAGCCATGTTCCGGCGTTAAAGGCTCTCCGTTGAAGTGGGTGGCCAAGAGGAAATTGTCCTGGAGGACGACCTCCAGAGGCAGGTTGGCGGTGAAGCCGTACTCCGCATGTTGGATGACATACCGGGCCGTGGGTTTGAGTTTCAACAATCCCGTTTCGATGAGGTCTTTCACCGAAACGCCTTCCCACACAGTATCGAATTTGCTCCAGCGGGTCACACAATGGATGTCCATGACCACCTTGCGCCGGGGCAGGCGCAGGAACTCGTCCCAGGTGAAGCGCAAGGGCGTTTCCACCTCGCCCCAAATGACGAAGTCCCAGGTCGCCGGATGGAACTCGGGCACGGGCCCGTAGTGAAGCACGGGAAACTTCCGGGTCAGAGCCTGGCCGGGGGGCAGTCGTCCGGACCGGGCCATTTCCTGTTGTTGGGCAAAACGTTCCAGCATGTGACCATCCTCCGGATTTTTTCGCAAAGGTGCTTTTTGCATTATAATGGCGCCACACGTGGAAAGCGCAAAAGTTTCCGGACCAAGCCGGACCTTCCCCCGGCGTGCCCGTGGGTCCTTCGAATGGTGAGGATAAACCGCAGGATTCCATCGTAAACAGGAAGGAGGAAGCCGCCATGCTGACATGGCCCGAAAAGGTGCTCTTTGCCCTGGCCGTCTTGCTCACGGCCTGGGTGGCGTGGAGGGAATTCCGCAAAGTCGTCGGTTTCATCACCCAGGGGCAGGGGACCCTGGACTGGTCCCTGGCCCGGAAGCGGCTGACGCGGGCCATCGTGGAGTGGATTACCCTGCGCCGGGTCTTTCGGATGCGCCTGGGCGCGGCCCTGCTCCATGGCTTCGTGGCCTGGGCCTTCGCCGCGTACCTGCTGGTCAACGTAGGGGACGTGCTGGAAGCCTACATTCCCAATTTCCACTTCCTGGGTACAGGTCTCATTGGTGGCGTCTACCGGCTGGTGGCCGACGTCTTGAGCGTCGCGGCCCTGGTGGGCATGGCCAGCCTGCTGGTGCGGCGCTTCATCCTGCGGGTGCCTGTACTCTTCGTGCGGGAAAACGTCCTTTTGCACCCCAAGGCCCGCGGGTCGGGCATCCAGAAGGATTCCCTTATTGTGGGCCTGTTCATTCTGGGGCACGTGGGTGCCCGCTTCCTCGGTGAAACCTTCCAGGTGGCCCGGGAGGGCGCGGACCCCTGGCAGCCTTTCGCCACCCTGGTGGGCCGTCTGTGGCAGGGATGGCCGGAAACGGCCCTGGTCGTGGGCGAGCATTTGGGCTTCTGGTTCGCCCTGGGCCTGATTCTCCTCTTCATCCCCTACTTCCCCCGCTCGAAACACATCCACCTCATCATGGCCTTCTTCAACTTCCTCTTCCAACCGGAACGCCCGTCCTACGGCGCTCTGGATCCTCTGGATTTCGAAGACGAAAGCATTGAACAATTCGGCGCCAGCACGCTAAAGGACCTCTCGCAAACGCAACTCCTGGACGCGTACGCGTGCATCATGTGCATGCGGTGCCAGGAGATGTGCCCGGCCTACGGCACGGGCAAGGTCCTCTCCCCCGCCGCGCTGGAAATCAACAAGCGGTATTTGTTCAACGACGCTTTCATCGGAGCGAAAACCCCCGAGGAAATCTTCCAACTCCCCTTGGTGGAAAGCGTCATTCCTCCCGAAGCCTTGTGGGCCTGCACCGCGTGCGGCGCGTGCATCGAGGTCTGCCCCGTGGGCAACGAGCCCATGCGGGACATCCTGGACATTCGCCGGGCCCAGGTCCTCATGGAGAACCAGTTCCCCGAGCAGTGGCAGGTGGCCTACACCGGCATGGAGCGCACGGGGAACCCCTGGAACATCGCGCCCGAGGAGCGGCTGAAATGGGCCGAGGGCCTGGACGTGCCCACGGTGGACGAGAATCCCGATTTCGAAATCCTGTGGTGGGTGGGCTGCGCGCCGGCCACCGAACCCCGCGCTCAGCGGGCCGCCCGGGCCTTCGCCAAAATCCTCAAGGCCGCCGGGGTGAACTTCGCGGTGCTGGGCACCCGGGAACGCTGCACCGGCGATGCGGCCCGGCGCTCGGGCAACGAATACCTCTTCTACGAACTGGCCTTGCAGAATGTGGAAACCCTGAACAGCGTCAAGGCCAAGCGCATCGTGACCATGTGCCCCCACTGTCTGCATACGTTGAAGAACGAATACCCTGCCTTCGGCGGGCATTACGAAGTGGTTCACTACACGCAGTTCATTCAGGAACTGGTGGCCCAGGGACGCCTGAAACTCACCCCCGAGACCCGGGAGGCCATCACCTACCACGACCCCTGCTTCCTGGGCCGCTACAACCGGGTCTTCGACGAGCCCCGCTTCATCCTCACCCAGTTGGGCCAGGTGAACGAAATGCCCCTGTCCCGGACCAAGTCCTTCTGCTGCGGCGCGGGCGGCGCGCAGGTGTGGAAGGAGGAAGAAGAGGGCACCGCGCGGGTGAATCACACCCGCTTCCGCCAGGCCCAGGCCACCGGCGCCAGGACCGTGGCCGTGGCCTGCCCCTTCTGCATGATCATGCTGGACGACGCCCGCCGGGACCTGAAGGCCGAAGACATGCAGGTGCGGGACATCGCGGAACTGGTGGCCGAGCGATTGGAGGCCGGAACGGCCCAGACCGCGACGCCCTAACGGTCCCCTTCGCCCAGCCCCCAAGCCAGAGGTCAACGGGTAGTGGCGTGCGCCGCGCCACTGCCCGTTTTGACGCGCCTTCCCGCACGCCCGTGCCC
>WFVP01000107.1 GCA_015491595.1 Anaerolineales bacterium | reverse complement strand
GCGCCTGTACCAGCAGGCCCTGGAAATCGATGAATCCCTGGGCGACCTGCAGGGCAAAAGCGCCACCCTGCACGAAATGGCCTATATTTACACCCTCCGGGGCGACCTGGAGGGGGCCATGCGCCTGTACCAGGAATCCCTCCAAATCCAGGAATCCCTGGGCGACCTGCAGGGCAAGGCCAGCACCCTGACCATGCTGGGCCAGTTGCTGGTGGCCCAGGGCAGGGGCGCGGAAGGCCTGCGCATGCTGGAGGAGGCCCTGGCCATCTTCCGGCGCCTGGGTATGCCCCGGGAGACGGCCCAGGTGGAGGACATCCTGGCTCAGGCCCGGGCTATGGTCGAGGGCACAGGTGGGCAGCCGGCCGCCGCAGGCCCGGAAGCAACACCGTCTGCCGCGTCCGCCGCGAGTTTGGACGTCCCCCTGGAAGCCCTGCCCCCGGAACTTTTGGCGGCCCTGGAGCAGGCCCTGGCCCAGGCCCAGGCCGAGGGCCGGGAACTTACCATGGAAGACCTGCCTCCTGAGCTCCGGCAGGCCCTGGAGCAGGTGGCCCAGATTGTGGCCCAGCTGGCCCGCCTGGCCGCGGACCCCCAACAGGCCCTGGTGGAGCAGGTGCGGGACGCGGCCCTGGCCGTGCGGGCCGGTCGGCTGAACGCCGCAGACCTGCTGCCCCAACTGGAGGACTTAGCGGCCCGCATCGAGGCCGGCGAACCCGAAGGTTCCCCCTGGCGGGAGGTGGGGCAGTTCGTGCGCGCGGTCATCGCGCTGCTCAAAGGGGAGGAACCGCCCCCGGTGCCCGAACGCTACGCCCGGGCATGGGAAGAAATCGCCCGTCCCCCCGAGTGACCTTCCCCGTGTTCCGTGCTTCACACCCTACGTGCATTGACCCACCAGTAAAGGGCCACCAGGCCCACCCCCAGGGAGGCACCCAGCCAGAGGGCCCGATGCCAGGTCGCCGGGTTCCCGCCATGAGGGGACGAGGGCGTGGGCACCCAGGGCTCCACGGCCACAGGCCAGGGCCTGGGCGTGGGCGTTCCCGGCATCGAGGGCGTCTCCGGGGTCAACGGCACCTCCGCGGCGGGAGGCGTGATGGCCGCCCTGGGGGTCACCTGGACCCAATCGGGCCGCGTCCCGACCCACACCCGAACCTGATACGTCAGCACGTCACCGGTGCGCAGGAACACCCGTAAGCGAAGCACATACGGCCCCTCGGGCAGGGTCTGGGTATCCCAGGCGGTCAGGAATCCCCGGACCACGGGCTCGGTCAAAGTGGCCAGGGGAATCCATCCCCGGGGCATAGGCGTGGCCGAAGGCGAGGAGGGAGGCAGGGGCTGGAAATCCAGCACGGCCTTCTGGAAGTTGGGCACGGCCGTCCGGCCCTGCACCAGCACCTGGCCATGGACCACGGCCTCCGCCTCGGGCCAGGTGATGGTGATGGGATGCACCGGAGGCGGGGTCACGGTGCTCCCCAAGAGAAGCCCCCAGCCCAATCCCCAAACGATTCGAAGGAAGCGCATCGGACGCATAGGTCGCCTCACCGGGTCGGGTCATTCCATGGGCAGGGAGAGACGGGCCTTCTGACACAACCACCAGCCGCCCTGGGCCAGCCATTCCTCCAGGGTGGGGCTGGAAGCCCGGCCTTCCCGGGCGTCTTGGTAAATCCCCATTCCCCAGCGAACGTACCGCCGGGTTTCCTCCGGCCACCAGTCCTCCGGTTCCTGGAGGCGCCGGAATCCTCCGTTGTAGGCCGCGAGGGCCAGGCGCACGTCCCCCTCCGTTCGCTCCCAGGCCTTCTTCAAGTAGGTCAGGCCACGCCGGGCGTTGGTCTCCGGGTCATACGGGTCCTCGCCTTCGGCAAAGTGGTAAGGCATGACCTGGAACAAACCCATGGCCCCGGCATGGGAGCGGGCCCGAACGTATCCGCAGGATTCAATCTGCATCACCGTGGCCACCAAATTGGGGTCCAAATCGTACTCCCGGGCCCATCGCAGGATGAACGGGGCCCAATAGCGCACTTCCTCGGTGAACAAGGGGGCCAGCGGGACCTGGGAGGGCGCGACCTTGGCCGCGGCGGGACGGTTTCCCTTCTCGGCTTCTTCCTGGACCGTCCCCGCCTGGGGCGCGTGCCAGGTGTACACCGTCTTGCACAACAGCACCAACAGGAAAAGGCTCAGAAACCCGATGACCACGTGGAGTCCATCACGCATCTCGTCCTGCCTCGTCTGCTTTCTGGGTAACAGTATACCGGGCCGGACAGGGAACGGGGTTGCGGGATGGCCGGAAGCGGGCCGCCGTCGGGTGCATGCAAAGGTTCCGAAATCAGCTGGTCCTTTATGGACCGAAAGTTGGGACCACCTCTGCAGGCGGGGCTTTT
>WFVP01000106.1 GCA_015491595.1 Anaerolineales bacterium | reverse complement strand
CCTTCCTGAATGATGATGACCCGATGGGCCAGGGCTTCCACCACGTCCATCTGGTGCGAGGTGAGCAGGATGGTCTTGCCCTCTTCCTGCGCCAGTTGGCGGATGAGGGCGACCATCTCCCGCTTGGCTTCCACGTCCAGGCCCAGGGTGGGTTCGTCCAGGACGAGCAGCGGCGTGTGGCGGGCCAAGGCCGCGGCCAGGGCCACCTTTTGCTGCTGCCCACGGGAGAGTTGTCGGGCTTCCCGGTTCAGGTCCTCCAGGCCGAAGAAGGCCATCCAGCGGTCGATGATGCGCCGGGCCTCCCGCGGGGGCACGCCCGCGTAGGCGGCGAAGATTTCCAGGTTCTGGCGCGGGGTCAGGCGCCAGTAGATGTTGCGGTTTCCTTCCAGCACCGCGGCCACGTGGCGGTACAGATGCGGCAGGTCCTTGTGGTCGCGACCGTAGACCCGGACCCGGCCCGCGGTAGGCCGAATGAGGTTGAGGATGCACTTGACCGTGGTGGTCTTTCCCGCGCCGTTGGGGCCCAGGAGGGCGACGATTTCACCCTCCCGCACGGCAAAGGAAACGTCCTTGACGGCTTCCACCGGGGGACGGCCGGGATACACCTTGTGCAGGCCTTCCACTTCCAGGACGAAGGTCATGATGGCTTCCTCCGTTTAGTAGTGTCCCAACAGCCCCCGTTCCCGGGCCGCGGTCTCCAATTGGTGGTACACCATGAGCCCCAGCATCGGGTACAGGACGGCCTGGGCCAGCAGGATGGCCCAGAGATGGGGCGGAAATTCCCACAGACGGGTCCCTTCCTGGGCGTGCTGCAACAACATGCGTACGCCCAGGGCAAAGGGGAACACGTTGAGTCCGGGGTAACGGTCCACGGGAAGCATTTGGAGGGGGACAATGAGGAACTGCACGATGGTGAAGACGCTCTGGATGTTCTTGTACCGCATGGCCAGGCCGGCCAGCATGTAGCCCAGGCCGAATCCCGGCAGCAAGGTCAGGATGTAGAGGGTGAGGGTGGTCAGGGGCTCCAGAGCCAGCCAGTGCCCGCTGATGGCCATGAAGGCCAGGAGCATGAGCAGGTTGAGCACCGTGTCGGTGACGAAGCTGGCGGCGGCTTCCACGGCCAGGACCCGATGGAGGCGCCAGGGGGTCATGAACAGTTGTTCCAGCAGGCCTTGTTGGGCGTAGGTGGTGATGTTCCAGGTGAACTGGCTCAGGCTCAGGATAAGGCCCACCCAAATCCAGTAACCCAGGATGAGGGCTTCCAGGGTCTCCCCCAGGCGCTGGGGCGTGGCCACCCATCGGGAGCCGAAGTAGAGGAAGGCGAAGAACAACACCAGAGTGAAGAGCTGCACCACGGTGTTGAACCCGTAACTGCGCATGATGCGCAGCTGCTTCTTGAGAACGGCGATGAACAGGTAGACCAGGGACATGGTTCCGCTCCTGTAGGCGCCGGCAGGGAGGAGGTCACTCCAGGTAAATCTCCACCCGGTCGCCGTCTTCCTCGTCCACCACTTCCACGATACGGCCGCTCTCGCCTTCCGCGATGGCTTCCTCCAGGGCGGCCATGATTTCCTCGGTGGCGGCTTCATCCATCCCGCCGTAGCGTTCGGCCACCTTCAGGGCTACCTTGACCAGGCGCACGGGCAGGTTCACGTTCACCCGGGTGCCGTCGCCTTCGGTGATGCGGATGCGCAACCATCGGGGCGCGGCGCCAGTGCCGGTTTGGGGCTTCTCCCGCGCTTCCGAGGTCTTCAGCGCTTCCAGGAGGCGAGCCGCGTCTTCTGGGGATATCTTGCCTTCTTCCACCATCTTGAGGATGCGCAGGCGTTCTTCGGAAACCGTCATGGGAAAACCTCCTCCAGATAAAGGGTCTCAATCTTTGCGGCTGTTCCAGGTGATGGCCACAGGGCCGCGGTGGTCCACCACTCGGTGTCGGGGGCCGAGGGTGAGATGAATCCGGGACCGGTCGGAGGGGTCCACCACGTCCACCGTCAGGGCTTCTTCCTGCAGGACTGCGCGCATCTCCTGCCAGGGCAGGTTCCTCAGGTTCATGGACCGGATGCGGCCATGGGTCATGATGTTGATGCGACCGACCAGCCGTAGCAGGCTCAGGGGAACCGGGAAGGTGAGGGCGAACGTGTGGTTCGGCTCGTCCACCTCCACCCGCATCCAGACCCGGTCTACCCACCAGCCCCAGGCGGCCAGAACCAGAAGCAGGCCCAGGGGGAAGAGGGCGGCCAAGCACGCGAGGCCCAGGGCGGCCACGGTCCCCACCAGGGTGGCGGCCACGGCGAACACCGTCACCACCAGGGTCAGCGCCAGGGCCCCCAGCCCCAGAAGGGTTTTTCCCAAGATTGTCAGCCAGCGTGTTCCGCGGGAGCGCGCCATGGTAGGTTTCCTCCTTCACCCCGAAAGGGAGATGCCGGTAAGGCGTTTCAGGGTGGCCCACACCACGCCGATGAGCATGACCACCCACAGAAAGGCCGCGATGGCCCACCAGTTGAGGAAGAAGACCAGCACGTAGGCGAAGGCCAGCAGGTAATCCAGGGCCTGGCGCCATCCCTGGGCCCCCCGGTGAAGGTCCCAGACCACCAGGAGCAGGACCGCGGCGAGCACACCCAAACCGGCCAGCCATCCCGGCACGAAGGGCAGCGGCAGCACCAGGATGCCGCATCCGCCGGCCAGCAGGGGCAGCGGGTAGGAGCGTTGGAGCTGCCCGGCCCACATGAGCACCCAGCCGTAGACCCGGTCCTCCACGTTCAGCAGGTACGTGATGGTGGTCTTCCCGCCGGGGGGTAGGGGAATGCGGCGGGCGTCCCGTTCCACCAGCAGGAGGCTCCCCTGGGGCATATGGGCCACCACGTAGCGGGTCGCCTTCCGGTCCAGGGGATTGGTCACCGTGGCCTTGACCGGGACCACCTGGTCCGCCAGAGTGGCCACGGGGAAGCAGCGGACCGAAGTCCAGGTGCGCTCCCGGGGGAACTTGGCGCTGAACAGCCGGGTTTCAATCTGGGCCCAGAGGAGGAAGCCCAGGAAAGCCAGGGCCAGACCGGCGCCCACGAGGTACGCCAGGTCGGCGGCCCGGGAAACCGGCCGCACCGTCGCGTTGGGCCTCACGGAGAGGGAGGTCGTGGAAGAATTCATGCTTCGTCCTCCAGCGCGTTGAGGAGTTGTTCGGCTTGTTCCACGGTTATCTTACCTTCGGCCAACATCCGCAACACCCGCATTCGGGCTTCGCGGATGTCCGGAGAGGGGCTGGCGGTCCGGCGAACTCGCGGGGTCGCCCGTCGGACCCGACCGAAGCCCCGGAACACGCGCGCCATACGGGTGAGCCATTCGACCCCCGTGGGGATGTCGGCGGCCCATTCCGTCGGGCCCTGGGGTCCGATGTACACCCGCCCCTGCACCTCAAGGTCGAGCATCAGGGCCTGTTCGGGGTCCTCAGCCTGCCACATCGCGACGGACCGCCCGCCTCCCGCGAGGGTCTCGGTCGAGGTGGGGGCCGAGGCCATATCCACCTGGATGCCTTGCGTGGCCTGCACCCGACCGTGCAACGGCACGTCCGCGGGAACGCGAATCACCACCGGACCCTTCACTCGAAGCACGATGCGGCGCCCGCGGGGCGCGTCGTCCTCGATGCGCACCGGACCGCGCACGTTCTCCCCTCTCAGTTCCCTGGGGCACGGTTCCACGCGCAGGGGACCATGGACGTTTTGCAAATGCGCTTCGTCCTGCACGCCTTGCAGTACGACGGGACCGTTCAGCGTCTCGCCGCGTAGCACCTGGACTGCTTCCGCTTTAAACGGGCCGTTAATCCGTTTGACTTCCAAACCCCCTTCGGTCAGTCCCACGACCTTGCTGGGGCCATTGAACACCTCGACATGAACCCGCGCCCAGCGGGGAACCTCCACCTTGCCCGGCCCCTGGAGAATCCAGAGACCTTCCTTCTCGTCGATAGAGCCGAACCCGTGGAGTCGGGCCACGTCTCCGTCATATCCCTCGATTTTGCACGGGCCGTTGGCTTTCAAGTGCAGAGGGGTTTCGGGGGTCAGGGGAACTTCCACCGCAGGCAGCACTTCCGGGATACGCATGGTTCGACCTCCTGTCCTGTTTACGCCTTGGAGGAAGGGGATTCACCCCGCAGCAGCCGCAGGGCTTCCTCCACGGTGATGCGACCCTGGTCCAGCTGGTCCAGAATGCGACGACGTTCTTCGGGCGAGATCGACGGGCTTTCCTCCTCTTCCTCGGCCGGCTGAAAGCCCATGGCCTGAATGATGTTGCGCAGACGGTTGCGCAGGGTGGGATAGGAAAGCCCCAGTTCCTTCTCCATGCGGGAGAACTTGCCTTCGTTGCGGATGAACACCTCCAGGAAACGTAATTGCTCCGGACTCAATCGGTCGAACACCGAACGGGGCCGGGGCCGATGAAAGCGCCCATGGAATTCCGTCCCGCATGACCGGCATTCGAACCGGGTGACCACCAGTTCTCCCTGGCAGAGGGGACAGGTTTCGGGGAGTTGGGGCATGGATTTCCTCCTTGGTCATGCTTGCAAAGCCATCGTACCAGAATTTTGAAGTATGTCAAGGGAAGACTTTCGAAAATCGAAATAGTGAGTTTTAGTTTTTGAAAGAGCGATGAGGGAGAACGTTATCCTTTCGGTCGGTTGGGGAAGCCGTGGGGAGGGCGTATCGCGCCTTGCGGGTGCCTTTTCCCTATTTGCCCAGGTTCTGGTATAAGAAAGGGCTGATGGTGATGCGGCAACTCGGTTGTGGATGAGGAGGAAACATGGTCACCCTGCCCAAATACGTGTCGCTGACCTCGGGACATGCCGAGGGCATGGACGATTTGACAGCGTTCGACAACGCCCTTAAGGCCGCGGGCATTGCGGATTTGAACCTCATCAAGGTCTCGTCCATCGTGCCCCAGGGGTCCCGGCTGGTGCCCTTGCGGGAGTTCCCGGTGGGGAGCTTGGTGCCCACGGTCTACGCCCAGGCGTACAGCAACAAGCCGGGGGAAACGGTGGCCGCGGCGGTGGGTATGGGATTGAGCCCCGACGGCCGCGGGGTCATCATGGAAGGCCACGGTGTGGGAACCAAAGAAGAGATGGAGGCCCTGGTGCGCCGTCGCGTGGAGGCGGCCTTTCGGGAGCGGGGCCTGGAATTGCACGAATACTACGTGGTTTCCGCGGAACATACGGTGGAGAAGCACGGATGCGCGGTAGCCGCGGCGGTGCTTTGGGGGGACGAACTGGAGGAAATGCCCGAGCAGTGGGAGACGGAAGCCTGGACGCCGGATGTGCGCTTCAGCGTTCGGATTCGGCAACCCGTGTTCTCCATGCGGTCTCCCTACCAGCACATCAATATCGTGGACACTTTCCAGTTCGGGCGCATGTTGTGGCTGGAAGGGACGGTGCAGACCACGGAGGCCGACCATTGGGTGTACCACGAAATGTTGGTGCACGTGCCCATGTTCCTGCATCCCGAACCCAAGCGGGTGCTCATTGTGGGCGGTGGCGACGGCGGTGCACTGAGCACCGTCCTGGAGCATCCGGTGGATCGTGTGGTCATGGTGGAAATCGACCGGGCGGTGGTCCAGGCCGCGCGGGAGTACCTGCCCGAAATCCACCGCGGGGCTTTTGACGATCCTCGTGTGGAACTGGTTTATGAGGACGCATTCACCTACCTGCGGGAAGGCCACGGCCCCTTTGATGTCATGCTCATGGACACCACCGACCCGGTGGGTCCGGCCATGCGCCTCTTCACCCAGGAGTTCTACCGCCTGGTCACGGACAACCTGGCCCCGGTGGGCCTGGTGGCTGCGCAAAGCGGTTCCCCTTGGATTCAACCCGAAGTGGTCACGCGCAACTGGAAGGCCATGCGCCCCCACTTCGACCATCTGGCATTGTACCTGGCCTCGATTCCCACATATCCGGGTGGCCTGTGGTCCTTCACCCTGGGCGCGCGGGGTATGGACCCGGCCCAGGTGGACCCGGCCGCCCTGGAGGCCCGGTTCCAGGCCCTGGGCCGACCGACGTACTACTACACCCCCGCGGTGCACCGAGCCGCTTTCATCCTGCCGCCCTTTGTACAGCGCCTGTTGAGCGCGTGACCCCGTACGAGGTGGGACGATGCTTCCTCTGGCACCTGCTCCCCTTTTCTTGAGCGCCCGGTCTGAGCACCCCCAGCCTCAGGCCCAAATCGTGGGCTTTCCTTACGAAGCCACGGCCTCCTTCCGCGGGGGAACGGCTTTCGCACCCGATGCCATTCGCACCTTTTCCGAGAGCATCGAGACCTACAGCCCTCATCAGGACCGGGACCTGGAGGACTTGATTCTGGTGGACCGGGGGAACGTGGTCCTGGACGAGCCCTTCCGGTGGGCCGCCGAGGGGTTGGTGGAACTCCAGGCTCCCCTGTCCCGTCTTAAGGCCCAGGCCCATTTCACCCTCTTCTTGGGCGGGGAACACACCTCGACCCTGGCCTTTCTATCACCCGAGGAGACACTGGACCCCCGTTTCTTCCTGCTGGTGCTGGACGCCCACCTGGATTTGCGACCGGCGTACCAGGGCACGGCCTATTCCCACGCTTCCTGGGCCCGGCGAGCGCTGGAGAAACTGGGTCCTTCACGCCTTCTCATTGCGGGCGCCCGGTCGGGGACCCGGGAGGAGTTCCGCTTGGCCCGGGAACAGGGGTTCTGGGTACCCACGGCCGAGGCCCTGGTGGAACGCCTGGACCGGCTGCCTCCAGGGACGCGCATCCACCTTTCCCTGGACATTGACGTCCTGGACCCGGCTCATGCGCCGGGCACGGGCAATCCTGAGCCCCTGGGCTGGTCCGTGGAGGACGTTTTGCGGGTGCTTCAGGCGTTGAAGGGGCACCGGGTGATTTCCGCCGACCTGGTGGAGTACAGCCCTCCCCACGACCCCTCCGGGCGCACCGGCGTGCTGGCAGCCTTCCTGGTGCGGGAGATGCTTCTGGCCCTTACGCCGTCGGGGTCATCGAAATGAACAGCGGGCGGCTTTTGGGGCCGCCCGCCGTTTTTTTATCCGCGCGCGGGGCTCGGCAGGGGGAGCCGCTCCCGCAGGGTCTCTTCCAGGGTGGGCTGACCGATTTCCTGGATTTCGTATCGCACCTGCTGGATGGGGTGGGGGATGCGCACCAGACGGTGCAGGGAGATGGGCGTGGCCGCGAGGACCAGGTCCACCTCAGCCTGGCGCAACGTGGCCTCCAGTTCCCGAATCTGGGCTTCCCCATAGCCCAGAGCGGGCAGAACTTCCTTGAGATGGGGGTACTTCCGATAGGCCTCCCGGATGGAGCCCACGGCGTACGGCCTGGGGTCGACGATATGGGCGCCCAGTTTCTGCGCGGCCAGGTACGCGGCGCCGAAGCCCATCTCGCCATGGGTCACCGTGGGTCCGTCTTCCACCACCAGAACCCGTCGGCCCCGCACGGCTTCCGGGTCCTCCAGGGTGAAGGGCATGGCGGCCTCAATGAGGATGGCCTGGGGATTCAGGCGACGCAGGTTCTCCCGCACGGTGAGCACGTGCTCGAAGGGCGCGGTGTCCACCTTGGTGATGATGGCGATGTGGGCCATCCGCGCGTTGGTTTCCCCGGGATAGTAGCGGGCTTCGTGTCCCGGCCGGTGGGGGTCGGCGACCACGATTTGGACGTCGGGGACGTAGAAGGGCAGGTCGTTGTTCCCTCCGTCCCAGAGGAGGATATCCGCGTCCTGCTGGGCCTGTTCCAGGATGGCCTGATAGTCCACGCCCGCGTAGACCACGAACTCGTTGCGCAGGTGGGGTTCGTATTCCTCCCGTTCCTCGATGGTACATTGATGCCGGTCCAGGTCCTCGTAGGTGGCGAAGCGCTGGACCCGTTGCCGGGTCAAATCGCCGTAGGGCATAGGGTGCCGGATGATGGCCACTCGGTAACCCCAATCCTGCAGGATGCGGGCCACCCGCCGTGTCGTGGGGCTCTTTCCCGCGCCGGTCCGCACCGCGGTCACCGCGACCACGGGCTTGGAGGCGCGCAATTGGGTGGCCTTGGGGCCCAGCAGCCAGAAATCCGCACCCGCGGCCTGGGCAATGGCCGCGCGATGCATGACGTATTCGTGGGAGATGTCGCTGTAGGCGAAGACCACCACGTCCACGTCGTGCTCGCGAATCAGGCGGGGGAGTTCTTCTTCGGGGTAAATGGGGATGCCTTCGGGGTATAGGGAGCCGGCCAGTTCAGGGGGATAACGCCGGCCTTCGATATTGGGGATTTGGGTTGCGGTAAAAGCCACCACTTGGTACGCAGGATTGTCCCGAAAGACCACGTTGAAGTTGTGGAAATCCCGGCCCGCCGCGCCCATGATGATGACCCGGCGGGGCCTGTTGCCCACGTCGCGCCCTTTCCTGTCACTCATGGAGCTACCCTCCTTGTAGGGAATGGAGAATGCAAGCGGCACCCCGGTCGTGGGGGTGTCCCTTGCTATTATACGGGTCCTTTGGGGATTCTCCCATCGGCGGGAAGGCGCGGCGGTCGTCAACTTTTGCGCGACACTTTTCCGGCTTTTGGGTTTTATGGATAGCCTTTACCCCGAACGCGAGGAGGAATCATCATGTCGCGAATCGCTGTGGTGACGGATAGCACGGCCTATATTCCGGAGGATTTGGTTCAGAAGTACGGCATTCGGGTGGTGCCGGTGCGCATCATTTGGGATGGCGTGACCTATCGAGATGGGGTGGACATTCGTCCGGAAGAAGTGTTCGAGCGCATTCAGCATTCGGAGACCCTTCCCACCACTTCCCAGCCCCCGGCTCAGGACTTCCTGGATCTCTATCGGGAGTTGCACGAGGCCGGATACGAAATCCTCACCATTACGTTGAGCAAGAACCTTTCCGGGACCTTCGGCTCGGCCCAGCAGGCCAAGCAGATGCTCCCTGAGGCCCGCATTGAAATCGTGGATTCCTACACCACGGCCATGGCGTTGGGCTTCCAGGTGCTGGCCGTGGCCCGGGCCTTGGAGGCGAACCCCGACATGACCCTGGAAGAAGCCAAGGCCCTGGCCGAAGCCACCCGGGCCCACACCGGCGTCTTCCTGACGGTGGACACCCTGGAATACCTGCATCGGGGGGGACGGATTGGCGGCGCGGCCAAACTCCTGGGCACCATGTTGAACCTCAAGCCCATTCTGACCCTGAACGAGGAAGGGCGCATCATCCCGGCGGGAAAGGTGCGCACCCGTCGCAAGGCCATTCGCGCCATGCTGGACCTGCTGGAGGAGAGTATCGCGGGGCGACGTCCCCTCCGCTTGGCGGCCCTGCACGTGGCCGCAGAAGAGGACATGAAGCGCTTGGCCGAAATGGCCCAGGAGCGCTTCCAGCCCGACGAAATGCTCTTCGCCATTGTGAGTCCTGCGGTGGGAGTGCACCTGGGACCCGGCACCGTGGGCTTGTGTTACATGGCAGGCATGTAGAGGAAGAGCCAAGGGGCGGCCCCTGGGGCCGCCCCTTCGGTGTTTAACCCTCTTCCACCAGGGTTTGGGTTTCGGGGTCGAAACGGGGGATTTGCGGGATGGGCATGCGTCCACAGGTTTGCTGCAGGCGCCGCAAGAGGAACAGGGTCGAGATGGGGTTGGTGTGTCCCAGGGCCTGCTGGATCAGCTCCCGGGGCGTGCCCAGGCGCCAGAGGCGATAGGCCGCGGTGCTGCGCAGCACCCGTGGGGTCAGAGGGAACTCGAAGCCGGCGGTGCGCCCCCAGGCGCCCAGGCTTTGCCAGACGCTCTGGCGGCTTAAGGGGCGTCCCAATTGGCTCACGAAGAGGTGGTTTTCCCCTGCGGGCAGGTGGTACTGATACCGTACGTGCTCCAGGTAGAACTGCAGGGGACCCACCGCGTAGTCGATGGGGAACCACATCTCCACCCCGCCCTGGCTGCGAATGCGAATGCGTTTCTGTTCCAGGTCCACGTCGCTGAGGTCCAGCTGAATCAATCGGTCGGTGGGGAAGCCCCACTCCGTGAGCAAGGCCACCAGGGCCAGGTCCCGCCACCCTCGCCGGGTGTTACTTTCGATGAGCAATTTCCACAACGTGTGCAGCTGTTCCGACGTCAAACAGGGGGTGGCCCGACCCGTGGCCGTTTGGTCCAGTAACTGGCGGAGGATGGCCGGTTCGGGAATGAAGGGCTGGGAAATCAGCTCCTTTTCCCGCAAATAGCGTTCAAACGCCCGGAGGGAAGCGATACGTCGTAACAACGTGCTGCGACGTTGCTTCTTCGCCTGGGCTTCCAGGTAAGTGCGAATGAACTCCGGCGTCAGGTCCCTGGCCAGCGGCTCGCGTCCCAATTGCTGGCGCAAGGTGCGATACACGTCCCCCAAGTCCGTCCGGTAGGCCAGTCGGGTCGATTCCCGCCGCCCCAACGACGCCAGATGACCGTCAAACTCTTCCATCACCTTTTGAAGCTCCATACCACCGTCCTCCTTAACACGACATCTTGGACGTATCCCTGCGAGATACGTTGTATGTTGGGTGTCTCACCAAGATTATACCGAAAAAATAACCTCGCAGAACAGGCAATTCCTTATGATTTGATGGGCTTTTCGTACGGTTCCTCGCCGACGGTTTCAACCGAAAGACATCGCAAAAGAAGGGGCCTATCGCTGGTTGTTGCCGTGTGAGGTATCCCTTCGGATTTTCCGGTATAATGGTGCCGAATGGAAATAACATTGGTTCCTTTGGGGTTTCCCAGGGGTGAGGAGGTGGATATGGCCCGCCGGATTTTTGACGTGATTGAAGCGCCCACCATGGGGCCG
>WFVP01000105.1 GCA_015491595.1 Anaerolineales bacterium | reverse complement strand
GTGGGGGACGGCGGCAGGGTCGGCGGCACGAAGGCCGGCCCTTGTTCGGCCACCCGTTGCGGACGACATCCCCCCACCAGTACGAACAGGAGGACCAGGAGAACAAGGCGTGACGCGGCGTTACGACCCATGGTTCTGGAACAGGTCAGGCCAGAGGCGAAGGGCACTGAGCAAGGCCATGGAGGCTGTCTGGCCCAGACCACAGATGGAGGCCTCGGCCATGGTGTGCCCGATGTCCTGCAACAGGGCCAGGTCAGCGGGCCGGCCTTCCCCACGAATAAGGCGCTGTAAAATTTCCCATTGGCGCTGTGTCCCCAACTGACAGGGGAAGCACTTCCCGCAGGATTCTTCGGCGAAGAATTCCGCCAGGTTGAGCAGGACGGTTCGCAGGTCCCGAGTACGGTTGAACACCATGATGGTGCCCGTCCCGATAGGCACGGACCGCTTTTGGCCCTCGTCCAGCGTCAAGGGCCAGTCGATGTCCTCGGGGGCCACGAAGGCACCGGCCGCGCCGCCCACCAGCACCGCGCCCAATTCGCCTGTGACGCCGCCTGCCCATGTCTCCAGCAACTCCCGCAAGGTGATGCCGAAGGGCGCTTCGTACACACCGGGGCGGGCCACGTCTCCGGAAATGCTGAACAACTTGGTGCCCGGTGAGTCCTCGGTGCCCAGAGTCCGGTAGGCGGCCGGCCCCTCCTTCACAATGAAGGGGACGTTGGCCAGGGTTTCCACGTTGTTGATGGCCGTGGGCTTCCCAAAGAGGCCATGGGTGGTGGGATAAGGCGGTTTGAGGCGAGGATACCCACGTTTCCCTTCGATGGATTCAAAGAGGGCGGTTTCCTCGCCGCAAATATACGCACCGGCTCCCCGCCGGAGTTCCACGTCAAAGGTGAAGTCCGTTCCTAGAATGCGGTCCCCCAGGAAGCCAGCCTTTCGGGCTTCTTCAACGGCCTGTTCCAGGGCTCGGTAGGCCTGGGCGTACTCCCCACGAACATAGATGTAGCCTTTGCGCGCGCCCACGGCATATCCCGCCAGGATGAGGCCTTCTAAAACCAGGTGGGGATTGCCTTCCATCAACACCCGGTCCTTGAAGGTGCCCGGTTCGGATTCGTCCGCGTTGCACACCACGTACTTGGGCTCCCCGGGGGCCTGGGCGGCGAACTCCCACTTGAGTCCTGTGGGGAAGGCTGCCCCGCCTCGACCCCACAGGCCCGCCGCCTTGACCGCTTCGCGCACATCCCTGGGAGTCATCTTTTGAAGAGCTCCGGTGAGGGCTTCATATCCCCCGGTGGCCCGGTAGGCTTCCAGGCCCAAGGGTTCTTCGCCCAGATGGGCCGTCAGGCGGCGAACAGGACCATCCACTTTTAGGCGAGGCTGGGGCAGAAGGCGTTCCAGGATGGCCTGAGGCCGTTGCAACTGGGTTACCGGACCGAAGGGCTGGTCACCCACCAAAACCGCCGGTGCGTGGTCGCATAAGCCGAGGCAGGGAACGGATTCTACCATCCAGGCGCGGTCCCGAGAGGGTTCGCCCTCCTCAACGTCCAGGTGGTCCTTGAGATGGTCAAGCAGGGTTTGGGAACCCCGTAGGGTACAAATGGGTCCGCGGCAGACCCGCACAATGGTGCGCCCTGCCGGACGGTCATAGAGCATGGTGTAAAAGGTGATGACGCCATAAACATCGGCCAGGGGAATGGAAAGCGTCCGGGCGACGGCCTGAGCCGCCTCGGGGGAAATCCAGCCGTAGGTTTCCTGTATCTTGTGTAAGGCGGGCAACAAGGCGGTGCGTCCTTGACCGCGGAAGGGAGCGAGAAGGGTGTCCATCTGCATCTTTGGCCTCCTTCGGCCCCGGGATGGGCGTTTCAGGGCGCAGGGGGAAGACCACCTCGCTCCTGACGCTGGCGCCAGCGGCGTTGCCATTCGTCTTCCCATTCCCGCACCGCTTCCTGGATGAGGGATTGAATACGGGGGTCGGGGATATCCGTCAGCCGCTCGTATTTCTCCGTGCCCACCCAGATGACCACAGCGGTCCCCTTGGCCATGATGCGAATGGGGGTCTCAATGCCCATTTCTCGGGCCTTGCGCTGCACCAAGCGGTCGATTTCTTCATGCATACGCTCCAGGCCCGTTTTGCCCTTCGGGGAGACCGCCGTCGGTGTCGACCTTCGCGGTGTGGCACCTTCTTTGGCATATCGAGGACGTTCGGCCTCGTCCAACCACCGCAACAGGTGCAAGGACAATCGTTGAACTTGTTGGAAGGCGTTAGGAAGCAATTGGTGGGATTGTTGATACCATCGTCCCTGATAGAATACTTCCAGGTCTCGGTCCTCAGGCACGCGCAGGGCCATGTCAAAGGCCTGTTCTTTCGGTGTGTCTTGCCGGGCGTAACGTTTGGGGCATTCCCAATAGAGGGTGAACCACCAACTTACCAGGGCTCCCACAGTAAAACCCAGCATGAAGACGAAAGCCCATCCCAAAAGGATGCCCATCCTGCCTACTCCCGGTACGGTTGGCATCGCGGACAGAAATAGGCACTGCGACCGGCGATGACCCGACGCTCAATGGCGGTACCACAAGTATAACATGGCCGTTTTTCACGCCCATAGACCAGAAAATGATTTTGAAATTCGCCATCAGGGTATACGGCGTCGAAGGTGGCGCCGCGATGACGGATGCCCAGGCAGAGCACCCTTTGCAAAGCCTGCCACAATTGGCGTGCTTGCGCAGGTGTTAGGGTGTATGCAGGTGTCAAAGGATGCAAGCCTCCCCGGTACAAGGCCTCATCGGCGTAAATGTTCCCCACTCCAGCGAGAAAACGCTGGTCCAGAAGCAAACTTTTGATACGGGCGCGTCGAGTGCGCAGACGTCGGTACAAATCCTGCCAGGAGAACTCGGGGTTCAAGGGTTCGGGCCCTAAGGAGGCCAGGGGTATCCAGGGATGGACGTACCAGCCAGCCCGACCGAAGGTGCGCGGGTCCCGGAAGACCCACTGATATCCGTTCTCCAGGAGGAACACGAGATGGGCGTGGCGAGGTAGGGGCTCCCCGGTCCGAAGGAATCGAAAGGAGCCGCTCATGCCCAGGTGCAGGAGCAAGACCCCGTGGTCGAGGTAAACCAGGATGAACTTTCCCCGGCGTCCCACAGCATGTATCCTCTGGCCGGCGAGACGGCGGGTGAAGGTGACGGCATCGGGGTGGACCACCAACCGGGGGAGGTGGACCTTTACGTATTCCAGGCGAAGCCCCAATATCGAGGGCACATGGGGGCCGCCTTCCCGAAGACGTCGCACCCAAGTTTCGACTTCAGGCAACTCGGGCATAAGAGGTCCTTGCGAATGCGTACGCTCACATTTGTGGAACAGGGCTATTCGTTGAACAGGGCGCCCACACTTCGGCCTTCATGGACCCGCCGGATGACTTCGCCCAGAAGCGGTGCAATGGAGAGCACGACCAACTTGTCCTTCAGGCGTTCCTTCTTCTCCGGCGGAATGGGAACCGTGTTCGTGGTGATGATTTGCTTGACGTCAATGGACGCCAATCGTTCCGTGGCCGGGTCCGACAAAACGGGGTGGACGAAACACAGGTATACGTCCCGAGCACCGTGCTCCTTGACGACTTTGTAGGCATTGACCATGGAGCCCGCGGTGTCTACCTCGTCGTCCACGAGAATCACATCCCGGTCTTTAACGTCGCCGATGACCGAAAGCACTTCGGTGCGGGCTTCGTCGCCCAGACGGCGCTTTTCGACGAAGGCGATGGGCAGATGGAGTTTTTCCGCGAAATTGCGGCCCCGCTTGGCAAAGCCCAAGTCGGGGGTGACGACCACGGGGCGGTGGAGTCGAGGTAGAAGTTCCTGGCGCACGTAGTCAGTCAACAAATGAAAGGCCGTGAGCACATCCCCGGGGATGGAAAAGAATCCCTGGATTTGGCCTGCGTGCAGGTCGAAGGTGATGTACCGGTCGGCTCCGGCCACTTGAATCATGTCCGCGACCAATCGGGCGGTGATGGGCACCCGGGGTTGGTCCTTCTTGTCGGACCGGGCATAGCACAAATAGGGCACCACCGCGGTGATGCGGGCTGCGGAATCCAGGCGCACCGTTTGAATGAGGATGAGCAGTTCCATGAGATTGCGGTGGACCGGGCGGGATGTGGTCTGGATGATGAAGACGTCCTGTCCCCGGACGCTTTGATGCAGGCGGGCGAACAGGTTCTCATTGGGAAATTCAATCAGGTCCACCCCGCTGAGAGGGATGCCCAGGTAATCGGCAACTTCCTGTGCCAGTTCGGGGGATGCCGAGCCCGCGAAGATTTTGATGTCCCCGTACATCGGGTCAACCCTCCCTCCCCAAGGTTGCTTCCATCCGCCAGGGAGTATACCACCTAATACGCGGGGATGTATCCGG
>WFVP01000104.1 GCA_015491595.1 Anaerolineales bacterium | reverse complement strand
ATTCATCGGGGGTGCCCAGGGCAATCAATCGGCCCTGGTCCAGAATGGCAATGCGGTCGGCCAGGAGCTCCGCTTCCGTCAGGTTGTGGGTGCAGAGGATGATGGCCCGTTCTTCGGAACGTAACGCGGCGATGGCCTTTCGTACCAGGTGAGCGCTTTCAGGGTCCATGGCCGAAGTGGGTTCGTCCAGCAGCAGGGCCCGGGGATGGTGGAGCAGGGCGCGGCTCAGGGCCAGCTTCTGACGCATGCCCTTGGAGAGTTCGCCGATGCGCCGGTGGCGGACCTCCCACAACCCGAAAAAGGTCAGCCAGTGGCGGATGCGGGCCTCTTTCCTTTGGGGTGGCAGTTCGTACAGGTCGGCGAAGAAGCGCAGGTATTCCTCGACGGTCATGCGGCGGTACAGACCGTGGTGCTCGGTGAGCACCCCCACCCGGCGACGAACCTCCTGGGGATGCCGGGTCACGTCCCATCCGTCAATCCAGGCCCGGCCCTCCGTGGGCCGCAGTACCCCACAGAGCATGCGCACGGTGGTGGTCTTGCCGGCGCCGTTGGGGCCTAACAGGGCGAGGATTTCCCCAGCCTGAACCTCGAAGGTAAGGTCGCGCACGGCCCAGAAGTCGTCAAAGGCTTTCCCCAGACCTTCCGCTCGAATCATGTCTCCTCGGACCCATGTAGGCGGCGCGTTAACGCTTCTTGCGTTTCTTGCGGCGACGCCGCGAGCTCGTGGCGGCGCGAGCTTCCCGCGCCTCCTGGGCCTCTGAGGACGTCCCGGTTCGACGATGGCGCCAGAGCAGGAACCCGGTCGAGGCCAGGACCACCACGGCCATCAGGGTTTGGTTGGCATTAATCGTACCTACAAAAGCCGGGTCCAGGCGAAGGAATTCCAGGAAGAAGCGACCGGTTCCGTAGATGATGAGGTAGAGGAGGAACAGGTCTCCGGGAAACAGCTTGCGGCCCCATCGCCGATGGATGTAGATGAGCGCGGTCATGTTCAACAGGTTCCACAGGAACTCGTAGAAGAACAGGGGGTGGTAATAGGCCACGTCCTCATAACCGGGAAGGCGATAGGGCGGGTCGATTTGGATGGCCCATGGAAGGTCTGTCGGTTTGCCGTAGAGTTCCTGGTTGAAGTAGTTCCCCCAGCGGCCGATGGCCTGTCCCAGAGCGATGCCGGGCGCGGCCGCATCCGCGAACTTGGGGAAGAGGTGGAGCCGGCGGTTCTTCCACAGGTAGAGGTACAGGGCCACGGCGCCGCCGATGAGGACGCCGGGAAGCCCCAGGCCGCCCTTCCATACGGCGATGGCCTCCAGAGGGTGGGTCAGGTAATACCGTGTGGTGTAACCGGCTTCAATCATCGAAAGAGGGGGAAAGAGGATGTGCCAGAGGCGGGCCCCCACCACACCGCCGATGATGAGCCAGGGCACCAGGTCCCACATCCACTCGGAGCGCAGACCGTGGCGTGGGGCCCGGCGCGCGGCCAGCCAGGCGCCCGCCAGCACGCCGGTCATGATGAGGATGCCGTACATGTAGATGGTGAAGGGGCCGATTTGGATGCTCATAAGGGTTCCTCCCGATGAAGACCGTGTTGGTGCACGTGGGCACGCATGTAGGCAATGCGTTGGAGCGCGGTGATGTGCGCGCCCACCGCGATGATGGCCATGCCGATTTTGGGCAATCCCAGGACCAGGGTGGGAGCCAGGACCAGATAGCGCTCGAAGCGGGTCAGCAGGCCCACTTTGATGTCAATGCCCAGGGAAGCGGCGCGGGCCCGGATGTAGGAGACCAGCACCGCGCCAAAGGCGGCCAGGTAGGCCAGCAGGGCGCCCAGGGCGTCCCCGCGATGCACGAAGTGCCAGAGTACACCACCAATGATGGCCAGTTCCGAGTACCGGTCGGAGACCGAATCCACGAACGCTCCCCAACGGCTGCTTTCCCCTTTAAGCCGGGCCATGGCCCCGTCCAGCGCGTCGAAGGCCCCCATGGCCACCACCAGCAGGCCGCCGATGCGAAAGTCCCCCTGAGCCAGGAACCAGGCCGCGACGAAGTTTCCGGCCACGCCGATGAAGGTCATGGTGTTGGGATGCAGGCCCAGGCGCAGGAACAGGCGGGCCCAGAAGTTGAGCACACCGCTAAACTGCCGCCGGGCCCAATCGGTGAGGATGAACGGCGCGCGCACGATGCGGCGGCGTTTGGGGACCAAAGCGGTTTTGGATGGGGTTTCGGTGGTCATGAGCCTTCGCTCCTTCCGCCAGGATACCACAGACGCAGCCGCTGCCAGGGGGAGATTTGGCCCTTTTGGGCGCCGTCCTTTCCCGGGGTGGGGTGTGTGGAGGAGGATTTACGTTGCATGGCCCACGCCGCGGCGGCCACTGCCCAGGGCTCCGGCGGGGCCGGCTCCCAGGGGAGCATGACCTCTTCCACCCAGCGGGTGTGCACCCGTCCCGCGATGAAATCAGGATGCTGGAGCACATCCAGCAGGAAGGGGATGTTGGTGGACAGGCCCAGGTAGACTGTCTGCCGCAGCGCTT
>WFVP01000103.1 GCA_015491595.1 Anaerolineales bacterium | reverse complement strand
TTTGGGACGGCTGCTCGCGCCTTCGGTTCGGGTCGCTCGCCGCGGTCGCTCCCGGCCGCCCACCAAGGAAGAAGCCGCGGCGTTGGTGGTGGCCGCCCTGCGCGCGCTGGAGGAAACGGGCGTGGATGTGAAGGTCGGCAACGTAGATGGCCGCGCCCTGGTCCTCTTGCGTGGGCGCTGGCGCTGAAAGTGCTGATGTTGAGTCTGGGGCTGGCCTGCAACTGGCAGCGGCTGGCTCCCGTCTTCCCCACTCCTTCCCCTACGGCTACAATAGAGACACCATCGCCACACCTCACGGCGGCGGCTCCTTCGGGGGTCGCCGTCTCATCCCCCACCCCAACACCTTCCCCATCGCACAGCACCACCGCCGGTCGAAGGATGGAGGTCTGCACGGGCTACGAGACCGGAGCCCTGAACGTGCGCGTCTGTCCCGGCACCGAGTGCTGGGTGAAGCACGTGCTGGACGAAGGAACGCCGGTCACGGTGTCCCCCACGCCGGTGCCCGCCAGAGACGGCGGATGGTGGGTGCGGGTGATTTCGCCGGTGGAAGGCTGGGTCAACTTGAAATACCTGTGTGGGGAAAAACCGTGAGGTAGAGGGTGAGAGATGTCGGCAGCACCTGCCCATCCCGTTCTTCGTTATCACGGCGGAAAGTGGAAGGTGGCCCCCTGGATCATCGGCCACTTTCCTCCCCATCGCATCTACGTGGAAGTGTTTGGAGGTGGTGCCGGTGTGCTCCTTCGCAAGTGGCCCAGTGAAGTGGAAGTGTACAACGACGTGGACGGGGATGTGGTGAACTTCTTTCGGGTGCTGCGGGAACAACCGGAGACGCTGGCTCGTCTGGTCTCCATGACGCCTTATGCCCGGGCCGAGCTGGAGAGCGCATGGGAGCCGTGTGAGGACCCGGTGGAACAAGCCCGGCGCTTTCTGGTTCGCTCCTGGCTTTCCATTGGAGGACCCACGACGCAATGGCGAAGCGGCTTCCGCTTTCGGCGGGAAAAAACGCGCAGTCTGCTGGAACGGTGGAACGCGCTGCCCGAAATCATTCTGAGCACGGCGGAACGCCTGAAACGCGTCATCATTGAGCAGGCCGACTATCGGCGCATCTTGAAACGCTACGACTCCCCGGAGACCCTGTTTTACTGTGACCCGCCTTATCACCCGGACACCCGAAGCCAGTGGGGACGATTTCAGAAAGCCTATCGGTTCGAGTTTTCCGAAGACGACCATCGCGCCCTGGCCGAAGCCCTTCATGCCGTGCGGGGCATGGTGGTGCTCTCGGGCTACGCCCATCCGCTCTATGAAAGGCTGTACGAACGTCGGGGATGGGCTCGCTTTGACCTGCCCACAGTCAATCAAAACGGGCGTCGGGTCGTGGAAAGTCTCTGGTTGAACCCGTCAGCTCTGCGGAGGGCAGGCGCAAAGCAAATCTTGCTCCCCTTTGGAGGCTGAAAGGGCGGGAGTGGAATGATGAACGCCCTGAAAATCTGGATGCTCTGCGACCTGGACTGTCCCTTGCGGCAGTTCTTGAACCTGGACCTGGAGACCGGCCTGGAACGCGTGGGACCGGAGCCTCCGGGGGTGTCGGTGTGCGGTGCGAAGGATCCGGCGACCTGGGAAGCCCACCTGGACCGGATTCCCCTTCGGTGCCCCATCCGCCGGGGCGCGGCCCCGCCCTGGGCCAGGCACACCCGATGCATGGAGGGCGAGGGAAGATGAGAGGGAACGACCTCACCTACGCCATCATCGGCGCGGCCATGGAAGTGCATCGGCGTCTGGGCCCCTGGCATCCCGAACGAGTGTATCAGCGGGCGCTGGAAGCGACGCTGACAGGCCAGGGCCTGACGGTGCTGTCGCAACCGCGAGTGACCCTGAACTGGGACGGCACGGTGCTGGCCGTGTACCGCCCGGACCTGGTGGTGCGGCGGGAGGGAGAGACCGTGCTGGTGGAAATCAAGGCCGAGCCGTCCATCACCGAGGCCCATCTCAAACAGGTGCGGGCCTACCTGGCCGCCTGGCGGGGCCCGGCCCGGGGCCTGATCCTGAACTTCGGCGAGCCGCGCCTGGCGTGGAAGCGGGTGCGCAAGCCCCGGTCAACCCTCCACAGAGCGCCCTCTTTTCACAGTCAGGAGGAGGAGGAGGAAGAAGGATGAAGGTCATCACCATTGCCAATCAAAAGGGCGGTGTGGGCAAGACCACCACCGCGGTGAACCTGGCCCACGGCCTGGCAATGAAAGGCTTGAAGGTGCTGCTGGTGGACTTCGACCCCCAGGGCCATGTGGCCGTGTCTTTAGGGATGCGGCCTGAGCCGGGCGCGTTTTACTTGCTCACCCTGCCCGATCCGG
>WFVP01000102.1 GCA_015491595.1 Anaerolineales bacterium | reverse complement strand
GCCCAGACCCAGGTGCACAATCCAGAACACCCACCAGAAGGGCCCGAAGAGCACGGTGCGCAGGGCTCGGACCTTGGCCGGGATACCGGCATACAACCCGGTGGAGAACTCGGCCCACTCAAACAGGGCCTGGGCCAGGAGGAAGGCGAAGAGCACCCGGGCCAATACCTGCGTGGCTTCTTCGTTCAAGTTCCCGGTGATGAATCCGGCCACCAGGGTGAGGCCCACGCCCATCAAACCGGCTTCCACCAGGAAGAGCAGGGGCGTCAGGCCCGACTCCCACATGGGCCGGGCACCCACCACCCCGAAGAGGGCGCCTTCCGCACCGGCGAAGATGATGGCATAGGGCACGGCCAGGTAGGCCAGCCGACGCAGCCAGGGATGGTCCGGGCGCTTCCAGGCCTGCCAGAGCATCCACAACAGCACGATGCCGTACAGCAGGTAGAACCAAGCCATCAGGCCCATCATGGAGAAGAAGTTGGTGGAGGTGTACAGGCGGAAGAGGCGCTCAGGATGCCCCAGGTCCAGCCACACGCTCAACATGCCGCCGGCGAACGCGGCCAGTGCCGCCAGAAGCGCGATGCGAATCAATCCCAGCCAGGCCGGACGCCAGATGAGCAACGCCGCGGCCAGGGCAAAGGCGCCGGCCGAAGCGCCCACCAGCCAGATATAGGCGGCCACCCACAAGCCCCAGGGTACGTAGGAGCCGTACGCGGCGTGCAGGTGACCGTAGACCAGCCGGTCGTACAGGCCGTAAAGGCCCACCAAAAAGCCCAGTCCGGCCAGGACCCACAAAACACGGTTCCATACGGATGCTTTGGCGTTCATGCCCTGCCTCCTTCAGACCAGGTAGTACACCCGCGGTTCGGTGCCCAGTTCCTCCTTGAGGCGCATGACGTTGGGTTGGGCAATGAGTTCGCTGACCAGGGATTCGGGGTCGTTGGCGTCGCCAAAGTAGGTCGCCTCGCCAATGCAGGTGGTCACGCAGGCGGGCAGCATGCCCTGGTCCAATCGGTGGATGCAGAAGTGGCACTTGCGCGCGTTGCCGATGGGGGACTTCATGCCTTCCCGCACCCGAGGCTCGCCGTACTCAAAGGCGGGTGCCTTCTCGTAGGCCTGGGCCCCGGGACCCACGAAGTCTTCCCCATCCTCGGTGGTGCCCTCGTTGTAGTAGTGGCCCTTGTCAAAAGTGCGGGCATTGTACGGGCAGGCCGCGATGCAGTAGCGGCAGCCAATGCACTTGTCGTAATCAATGACCACGATGCCGTCGTCCCGCTTCCAGGTGGCGTTCACCGGGCAGACGGGTACGCAGGGCGGGTTGTCGCACTGCATGCAGGGACGCGGCATGAACACCTTGCGCACGTTGGGGTACGTGCCCACCTCCATTTCGAGCACCGGACGATAGACCACCCCCGGCGGCAGGCGGTTCTCGGCCACGCAGGAAACCGTGCAGGCATGGCACCCCACGCACTTGCGCAGGTCGATCACCATCACCCACCGCCGTTCGTGGGGTGGCTTTTGCAGCGCGCGTTCCAGGTCACGCTGCATACGCACTAAAGCACTTTCTTTGGTCAAAATTACCGCCATGGTCAGACCTCCTACGCCAACGTAAACCATCCCACAAAAGACCCATGTGGCACCTTCAATGTATCTCGCGGGAAAGATGCCCGGTAGCAGGGAATTTTGGAGACTTTGGCGGGTGGATGTCAGGGAAACCTGGAAGGAAATGTGGGAGAAAACCTGACAGGAGGGCCCAATTACTTCGCGAAAAGGTTGGGCTTCGTGTCAAGGAGAAAGGTGTGGCAGGGTTATTCTTCCAACCGAAGCAAGCCCTTGCGTAGCGCGAACCGAACCAGGGCGGCCCGGGTGCGCAGGCCCAGTTTCTCCATACCTCTGGACCGATAGGTATCCACCGTCTTGGGGCTGAGATGAAGACGGCGGGCAATTTCTCCGCTGGTATATCCCATGGCCACCAGACGCAACACCTCTTGCTCCCGAGGGCTGAGTTGCTCCCAGGCGTCTTGCGAGGACTCCGCATCGGGTTGTTGAGGAAGCAGGTTCTCCAATAATCCGCGGGTCATAGACGAGTGAATGTACACCTCACCCCGCACGACGGCCTGAAGGGCGGTCAATAACTCCGTATCGGCCGCGTGCTTGGGAATGTACCCCACAGCCCCGGCCTTGAGGGCCTGCTGCAGGTAAGCCGGATCGGTGTACATGGTCAAGACCAGGATGCGGGTCTTCGGTGACAGGTGCCGAATCTGGCCAAGAATCTCCAAGCCGTGGACATCGGGAAGGTTCAAATCCAGCAGAAGGATATCCGGTTGAAGTTTCTGGACTTGTTCCAGCGTCTGCCGTGCGGTTTCCGCCTCACCCACGACCTGATAGTGCGGATACGGATTCAACAAAGCACGCAAACCCGCACGCAAAATGGCATGGTCATCCGCGATGAGGATGCGCAAGGGTTGTCTGGGACGCGACATGGTTCTTCTCCTCACCCAGAGGAATGCGCACAAATATCGTGGTGCCTCGTCCTGGGGTGCTCTCCAGGGTAAAGGAGCCACCCAAAAGCTCGGCCCGTTCCCGCATGCCCAATAAACCCAAATGCCGGGTGTAATCCACGCTCTGGGCATCAAAACCAGAGCCATCGTCTTCGACAATCAAGGAGATCTCCTCTTTGCGTCGTTCCAGCACCAGGCTGACCTGGGTAGCCCCCCTGGCATGGCGCGCGACATTGGTCAAGGCTTCTTGCACGATACGGTACAGGGCCGTCTCCACCGCGGGGGGCAACCGCCGTTCCCCCAAATGGATGACCGCATCCACCATCAGACCGGTGTGCTGCTGCCATTCACGAATATAGCGGGAAAGGGCCGCTTCCAAACCCAGGTCGTCCAACAACATGGGACGCAAGCGCGCGGCCAGGCGGTGCACCTCTTCCAGGATATGGGTGGTCACCTGGTGTAAATACTGGGCCCGTTGCTTGACCGAAGCACGGTCGCAACTGTCCATCAAGGTGCGCAACCCCATCAACAGCGAAGACAGGGCCTGGGAGGTGCTATCGTGGAGTTCCCGGGAGATAGCCCGACGTTCATCCTCCTGGGCCTGAATCACGCGCTCCAGCAACTGGCGTCGCAGCATTTCCCGCTCCCGTCGCAGCTCGTCCATGCGTCGCAGCTCCTGCACCATATGGTTGAAGGCGCGGGCCAGCGCGCCCAGTTCGTCCTCGGCCCAGGGTTGTACATAAACGTCCAAATTTCCCCGGGCTACAGCCTGGGTCGCCTCGGACAAAAGACGAATGGGACGGCTGAGCACCCAAGTGAGCAGGGAGGAGACCAGCATACCTATGGCCAGCACGGCCGCCAGGGCAACACCCATCTGCCAGGTCAACAGACGAAGTGTTTCCTGCAAACGCACATCGGAGATGCCTACATGCACCTCGCCCAAGCGACCTTCAAATACGGGCACGACGACATCCCACACCCATCCCTCATTGGTTCTCAATACCGTTACATCTGAAGTACGACCAGGCGGGAGGGGATGACTGGTGCGCAGTCCTTTGGGGAAACCCTCCGGACCAAAAGTGTGAACCAACACCTCCCCTTCCGGACTGATGATAAAAATGTAGCGTACATCCGGGAAACTATTGCGGGTGTCGCGCAGCAGGGTGTGTACCGCGTACAGGTCGTTGATGAGCAATAGGTCGGTAGAACGGGCAGCCACATCCCGGGCTATGGAAAGACCCAATTGTCGCAGCTCGCTCTCCATCAAACGGTAAAAAGTCTGCCTCGCCTGATAAATGAACGCGGCGCTGAGCAAAAGTGCGCTGCCCAGCACAATACCAAAAATTTTCATGCGTACGCTGACACCCCCTGCGTAACGCCAGAACCGGTCCCAAAAGCGACGCAACGGAGAAAGGCGCTCAAGAACGCACATTAAGGAGTCTCCAGATAGGGCTGCACCTTGCGATAGACTTCACGGGCTGAATCGTACAGTCCCTCTGGCGGCAACACCCAACGATCGTATCCTAAAGCGCGCAAAGCGGCCTGCCCTTTAGGGTCCTCATGCATATGGAGGAAGACCTCTTGAAGATAACTCCAAACCTGTGGCCGCACATTGGGTCCTACAATGACTGGGGGAATGCCGTATGGCTGGGAAACGCGAGCAACCCGTACGCGATGCCGCAAGCCGGGGTCACGTTGCAAAGCGAAGGCGTAGACCAAGGAATCCACCGAAGCGCCATCAGCCAAACCTTCCGCCACGGCGGCAATGGCCTTATCGTGGCTGTAGGTGAAAAAGGTACGCTGGAAGAAGGTATTGGGGTCTTCTCCTTTTTGTAACAACCAGTACAGAGGTACAGCATGGCCAGTGAAGGACAAAGGATCGGTAAAGGCAAAAACGCCTCCGCGCAAATCTTCCAGGTCGCGAGCCGGGCTATCAGCAGGGACCAACAGAAGGGCGCGGTAGGTGATGCTCCCTTCTACCTGGGGAACAACAAGCACTCGAGCGCCCTTTGATTCTTCCACGAGGTACGAACTCGTGCACACGAAACCGACATCAACCTGTCCTTGTTCCAACAAACGGTTCACCGTGGCGTAGTCCCGTCGTTGCACAATTTCAACAGGTCGACCAAGACGCTCTTCCAAATAGGCCATAAGGGGCGCATAACTTTCCACCGTGCTTTGGGGCGAAATTACTGCGGCAATCGCCACCCGCAACGGCACAACATCACGACGCTTCGGAGTGGGCAAGGGCTCCAATTGTGTAAAATCCACATAACCCGCCACCGAGGAGGCTGGAGACCAGGTACAGGCACTTAGAAGGAGCCATACTACACCCCCTACCATCCACATCCAGCCCATCCTGCACCAGCCTGTCATGCCATCCGTCCGTCTCAATGTTATCCTCGTTTCAATTTTAGCAAGTTTTGCGGTCCGGTTTTGTGTAATACCAATTCTCCTGTAAGATGGAATACTGAACAAGTGTGGCCCTTGTCCATAGCGCCATCCCTCATGTTCCCTATCTTTGTGCAGGGGCTTGCAGGATGGAGGCGCTTTCGCTGAGGTTTAGACAAGACTTTGGACAGGGGGTGGTGCTTTGTCTGGAAAGGACAGTAGCGGCTCGCGCAGGCCTGACCAGGCTCTGGACCGCAGGAGAAGCTGATAGCGGCAAAGCCGCTGCTTGTTTTATCCTCTTCTC
>WFVP01000101.1 GCA_015491595.1 Anaerolineales bacterium | reverse complement strand
GTACCAGGCGGCCATCAAGGTGTAGTACGTCTTGCCCGTTGCGGAGGTCGCGCACCCGGCGCCCACATGACGGGGCTGGGGGATGGTCATGGTGTAGTAGTGGATGGAGGAGGGAATCCACAAGTCCATGGCGCCCTGAGGGGGCATGTTGTATCCCCAGGCGATGTTCTCCGAGACCAGGATGTGCTGGCCGTTCCCGTAACCCGCGGCCCGCAACCGGTCTTTGGGACGACTGCCCCCCGGACCTTCATGGGTCAGGGTATCAATGGTGGCCTGGTACTCGCTATGGCCCTGGGCCACGGCCATGACGATAGGATGGATGGAATACGCCGGCAGCCCCAAACTGGCCCGCAGATTGTTGACCAAATTGATAAGTTCGTAGGCCCAATCCGTGCAGGTTTCCACCGCATACACTTGCCGCGGGAAGAACATCGCCCAAACACTGGTGAGCAAAGTGAAAGCCAGAAGAACCCGCCACCGAATGCGCATCAAAACCTCCCTGCCCCGGTTATAAAGGAGGGGACCGTACGTCCTCCATCATACCGCAACCGGTATAATCCTGGTAACGCTTGCGTGGGAGTGAGGGTGTCCATGTTCACCAAAGTTCTCATCGCCAATCGAGGGGAAATCGCTGTACGCGTTCTGCGGGCCTGTCGGGAATTAGGCCTATCCACCGTGGCCGTGTACTCGGACGTGGACCGCACCGCGCTCCACGTGCGCTACGCCGACGAGGCCTATTACCTGGGTCCGCCCCCGGCCCAGGAATCCTACCTGAACATCGAACGCATCCTGGAAATCGCCAAGAAGAGCGGCGCGCAAGCCATTCATCCCGGTTATGGCTTCCTGGCGGAGAACGCCGAATTCGCCCAGGCCTGCCGGGATGAAGGTATCGTCTTCATCGGACCATCGCCCGAATCCATCGCGGCCATGGGGGACAAGATGCAGGCCCGAGCCCGCATGGAAGCCGCGGGCGTGCCCGTGGTCCCCGGGACCAAGGCCACCGAAGACTTAAAGGACGAGGAGCTCATTGAGGCGGCCCACCGTATCGGGTTCCCGGTGATGATTAAGGCCGCGGCGGGTGGCGGCGGCAAGGGCATGCGCATCGTGCGCACCCCCGAGGAGATGCCCTCGGCCCTGCAACTCGCCCGCCAGGAGGCCAGGGCGGCTTTCGGGGACGACCGGGTGTACCTGGAGAAGCTCATCGAGGGTGCGCGCCACATCGAGGTCCAGATTCTGGCCGACGCCTTCGGGCAAATCATCCACCTGGGCGAGCGGGAGTGCTCCATCCAGCGCCGCCATCAAAAACTCCTGGAAGAGGCCCCCTCCCCCTTCGTGGACAAGGATGAAGACCTGCGTCGGTGCCTGGGAGAGGTGGCCATACGCGCGGCCCGGGCCGTGGACTACGTGAACGCGGGCACCGTGGAATTCCTGATGGACAAGGACAAGAACTTCTACTTCCTGGAGATGAACACCCGCATTCAGGTGGAACACCCGGTGACCGAAGCCGTAACCGGAATCGACATTGTGAAGGAGCAAATTCGCATCGCCCGGGGACGCGCCCTGCGTTACAGCCAGAAGGACATCCGCATGTCGGGCTGGGCCATCGAAGCGCGCATCAACGCCGAAGACCCCTACAACAACTTCCTGCCCTCTACAGGCAGAATCCTTTACCACAGCCCGCCCACCGGCCCGGGCGTCCGGGTGGACACGGGGGTGTTCACCGGTATGGAAATCACCCCCTACTACGACCCCCTCATCGCCAAGCTCATCGTGTGGGGCGAGAATCGGGCCCAGGCCATCCTGCGGATGCGCCGGGCCCTGGACGAGTACAAAATCCTGGGCATTAAGACGAACATCCCCTTCCACCAACGCCTGCTGTCCCAATATCGCTTCCTGGCTGGCCACTTCGACACCCGGTTCGTGGAAGAACGCTTCTCCATGGAGGAGGAAGACAGCCTGCGGGAACTGCATCCCGAAATTGCTGCCCTCATGGCCACGCTGGTGGCCCACGAGGAAGCACGTCAGGCCGCCCAAATCATTCGCACGGGCCAGGGCCAGGAGGTCTCCTTGTGGAAGTGGCTCCCTCGCATCCGCACCCCCTTCTGACCAGGGGCCAAGGCCATGCGCCTGTGGTTGCACAATCCCCACTGGCAGCTGTACGTCATGCCCCGGCAGGAGACGGCGGGAGACGCCGCCTGGAGCTGGGGGTTGTACGGGTCCACGCCGGAAGCGCCGTTGCTGGAACAGGCCTCCTTCGCCCTGGACTACCGTAAGGGCCGCACCCGATACCAGCATCGCCCTGCGGTCCAGCGTCTGGTCCGCCAGGAAGCGCCAGACCCCGCCCGAGGCCAAGCCACGTGGATGGGCGACGCCCAGGGACTATCCCCCACCCTGGAGATGGAGCTCCACCCTTCCCTGCCTCTGGTGCGCTGGCGCTTCCGCTGGCACCACGAGGGAGACGGAAGCGTGCAGGTCCAGCGGGTGGTCCTGTTCGAGGTGGGCCCCCTGAAGCCTCTGACCTCCTCCCGCCACCGATGGGGCCTGGGGTTCATCCCCGCTGGCTTCCTCCGCATGCGCCGGCCCCGCTTTGGGCAGGTGGGCGCGCTGCGTTTGCATCCCTCCCCCGGCGCCTTGCGGGTCATCGGTCCTCCCTGGCCCTGGCAGGAAACCCTGGCCGAGTACTCGCCGGAACGCCCCTACCTTCCCCCGCGCCAGGCCCGTCTGCCTCAAAGCGGACAGCATCCCCCTCGGCCCGAAGGTCGCAACCACGCCTTCAGCCCCTCCTGGGCCTGGGTGTGGGATGCGGACCACCACCGCGGGCTGGCCATTGGGGTGACCGCCGTTCCTTCTTCCCAGGCCGTGGTCGAGGTGCGCATGGAGGCTCTGCATCCCGCGGTGCGGGTATGGTACGTCCCGGGACCCAGCCGATGGATACCGGGCCACGTGGAGGAGACCCCTTGGACCGTGCTGGCCCTCTTCGACCTGCATGACCCGGCCCCTCTGGACGCCTTCTGGCACGCGCTGGGCCTGGAAGGTCACACCGAAGCCCTGGAAGCCCGACGCTGGCTGGAACGCTGGCGCTCGCGCTGACGTTTTTCTTACGCCAAACCCGTACGATGGACAAGGGAACACCCGGCCACCTGGGCGAACGGGTGGCTTTTGAGGAAGGACGCATGACGGCCCAGAAACCCACCGTCTCCCTCACGCCCGAGGAAAAACAGCGGCTCCTGCAGCTGGCCCGGGAAGCCCTGGAACACGGGGTGCGCGGGCAGGAGCTGCCTTCGGTGGACTGGGAGGCGCTGCCGCCCCGCCTTCGGGAGCCGGGCGCCTCCTTCGTGACCCTGTACCAGGGCGGGAACCTCCGGGGGTGCATCGGCGGCCTGGAGCCTCGGTGGCCCCTGGCGGAAGACGTCCGGGTGCATGCGGTGGCCGCCGCGCTGCAGGACCCCCGCTTTCCACCGGTCACCCCCCAGGAG
>WFVP01000100.1 GCA_015491595.1 Anaerolineales bacterium | reverse complement strand
TCCAGGGCCTGGCGCAGGCGGTCCGGGGAGAAAGCCGCATCCATGACGTGCTCCGGAGGGGTTTATTCCATTATACGATGCAATCCAAGGTGGGTAGAAACCGCGTGGTGCTGAGACAAGAAGGTATGGGGAGACTTCACCGCCCCACACCTCAATTTTTCCTCCTTCCGAAAGGTTGTCCAAACTCCTTCTTGTCCGAACCTCAGGTGCGGCGGCATAGCGAGTATGGCGTCTCCTGTTCACTTTAGCGGTCGCAGGACCATGACCGCTTCGCCCTCGAAGCGCACCTTATCGGCCGGTACGTGGATGGGTTGCAGGCCTTCCTCTCGATTTGCGGGATGGAGGACCACCTGACCGTCCTGAAGGCCCCGGTATTCCTTGAGGGTGAGCCAGTCGTCCACCAACACGGCCACCAGTTTGGCCGAAGTCGGCGCTTCTTCGATGCGCTTGAAAATCACCACGTCACCGTCGAAGATGTGCCGGTCTTGCATGGACGTTCCCTTGACCCGCAGGGCGAAGTAGCGACGGGCATCGAAGTAAAGGCCCTCAAGGCCGTCCAGAGTGACCACGTCTTCCACCTCGCCGGGGTCCACGCTGCGGGCCATGACTTGTTGAATGGACGAAGCCGGCATATCCTCGATAAAGACCCGGGTTTCCTGTCCGCTGGCCGTAATGTAGCCGAGCACGGGAACGATGAGCCCACCGGTTTCAGGAGGAATTTCCTCCCCTTGCAAGGGCAGGTAGTAACTGCGGGATGAGCGGCCGTCGCCGGTATAGCGTCGCAGAATCCCCCTTTCGACCAACCGGTCCAAACGGTATTTGACCGAGGACGTGGAATTCAACCCCCGGACGGCCCGAAGAACCTCCCGCACCGTAGGAGGGCGGTTGTGGCGCTCCTGATAGGTTTGGAAGTAGTGCAGGATGTCCCGGTCGATGCGGTCCAGGTCCTCAAATCCCGAGGGAAGGAAGCCGGTAGGATTCATGGATAACCTCCCAGTGGGGCTGATTTTATTCTAAAAGAACAGGTGTTCGAGGTCAAGGGGGAGTTTCTTGAGGTTCAGGGTTTTTGCACGTTCTTACAAAACCAGGTCTTTTCAAGGTGATTGGCCACGTGACGCGCAGGCCTCCTCGGGCTCAGGACTGCAGGGAAAAATACATTTGTGTGGGGCGACTTCGCCGCCCCACACAAATTCTTTTGCTCAGAAAGGACACCCGCGTTTCGCGCAGGACTGACCAGTCCCTGGACCGCAGGAATGGGGAAGATAATGTGGGCAGCGGCTTCGAGCCTGCGCACATTATCTCTTTGTTTCTCTACGAGAAACGCCCCGTAAACGTCAGAAAAAGGGTAGTCAGAAATGGGTCAGGTGGGTATAATAGACAGCGCCACGCACGCCCGTAGCTCAATTGGCAGAGCACCGGTCTCCAAAACCGGTGGTTGGGGGTTCGAGTCCCTCCGGGCGTGCCTGAGAAAGTCCAAAGCGCCGCGTTTCCCGCGGCGTTGTGTTTAAGCCAAAAGTTACAAGCGAGGAGTGGACCCGTGGCCAAACCCAAACTCAAGACCCCTGCCAAGCGTGCCGCGACCAAGGCGCCGGAAAAGCCCAAGGTGACGACGAAGAAAGTGCCGGCCAAAGCCCGGGCGCGCAGGCGCACCCTTCCGGGCTGGCTGGAAGGCATTGTGGGCTTCTTCCGGGAGACCCGGGCCGAGTTGCGTAAGGTGCAATGGCCGACCCTTCAGGAGGCCCTTTACCTGACCCGTATGGTGGTCCTGGTGACGTTCCTGAGCGGTCTGGTTTTGGGCATTTTCGATTGGCTCTTCGCGCAACTGGTGCGCATCTTCGTGGTGGGCGCGTAAGGAGAGGGCAGGATGGTGGAAGAACACCGCGAACCCTCCCGGCCTCAAGAGGAGGCCCAGGCGGTCACCGAGACCCAGGTGGACGAAGAAGTCCTGAGCCCGGAAGAAGGAGGTCGGGCCTGGTACGTCATCCATTGCTATTCGGGTTCCGAACACAAGGTGAAGCGGAACCTGGAGCAACGCATCGAGTCCATGGGGATGCGGGACAAAATCTTTGAGGTCATCATCCCCACGGAGGAGGAAATCGAAATCAAGGACGGCAAGCGGCGGGTAGTGGAGCGGCGCATTTTCCCGGGATACCTGCTGGTGAACATGATTATGGACGAGGATGCGTGGGCCGTGGTGCGTCATACGCCGGGCGTGTTAGGGTTCGTGGGCACCGGGGACAAGCCCACTCCCTTGCGCCCCGAAGAGGTGGCCCAGATTCTCAAGCGCATGGAAGCGGAAACCCCGCGGCTCAAGGTCACCTTCAAGCCCGGGGAACGGGTGCGGATTATCGACGGTCCCTTCCGGGATTTCCACGGCGTGGTGGACGAAATCGACATGCAGCGGGCCAAGGTGCGGGTGCTGGTCAACTTCTTTGGGCGGGAAACGCCCATCGAACTCGATTTCCTCCAAGTGGAGCGGGCCTGAGCCTTGAGCAAGAAGAAGCGGCGGCTTCGCCGCCGCTTCTCCGTTTTTTACCTTCCCAGTCCGGCACACTGTATCCAATCCCCCAGACTGTCCACCAAGCGGTTCATGATGTCCCGGGCGCGTTCCCAAAACGTTCCGGGCTGGCCGTAGACTTCTCCACCCTCCGGGCCCACCAGGTCACTCACCCCCCGCAGAATCAGGCAGCGGATGCCGTTTCGGTGGGCCACATAGGCGATGGCCGCGGATTCCCAATCCCCCACCATGGCCCCAAAACGTCGGTGCAGGTCCTGAACTTCGTCCGGCACCAAATCGCGGTCGCCGGAAACCATCAGGCCGCGACGCACCGGCAAAGGGTAAGGCTCGCGAAGCCAGGAAAGGTCCAAAACGGTGGTGTAGTGGGCCAGAGCAGGCTCGGCATCCCCGATTTGTTCGAGGATGTCGTACGCCAGGGCCTTTTCCACCAGGATGACCTCCCCCAGGCGCACGTGGCCTGCGAATCCTCCACACGTGCCCAGGTTCACCAGCAGGTCGGGTTGCCAGCGGTCAATGGCGTATTGGGTTCCGCCCGCGGAGGCAATCTTTCCCCAGCCTCCGTGGAAGAAGACCACCGGCCAATGCTCCCCGCCCACCGGTATGGGAACCCGGAACCAGGGTCCGTAGGGAGAAGGATGGCGCTGGGGAGCGGGAAACCGATGTTCCAGGGCCGCCCATTCCGCGTCCGCGCAGATGAGCACCACCACCCGAGGCGAGGTCATGGGTTCACCTCCTCTTGCAACGCGGTGACCACGCGTTGGAGTGTGTCCAGGGGGACGTCCACGTTGGCCACCACCCGTCCCACGGCGACCGGCAGGGCGAAGCGCACCCGTCCCCGGTAGCGCTTTTTGTCGTAGGCCAGGGCCTGCACGAAATCCGTCCACCTGACCCCGGGAGGAATGCGGGTGGGTAGATGGAACCGGGCGACCATACTCGCGACCTCCCGGTGCCAGTCGCGGGGGGCCAGTCCCAGGGCCTCGGCCAGGGCGGCCTCCACGACCAGCCCCACCGCTACCGCGGCGCCGTGGGGAAAGGCGTACCCCAGGGCGGCTTCGATGGCATGGCCCACGGTGTGGCCCGCGTTCAACTGGGCCCGCCGCCCTGTGCGTTCCCATGGGTCGCTTTCCACCACCTGCACCTTCACCGCCAGGGCGCGTCGCACCAGGGCTTCGGTGTCGTGGTATACGGCGCCCCAGCCCCCTTGCAGGCGTTCCCACAAGACCGGGTCGCCCAACAGGGCGTGTTTGATGACCTCGGCCATCCCGTATCGCCATTGCTCCTCGGGCAGGGTGTGGAGGGTGTCGGGGTCCATGAGCACCGCCCGCGGGGGGTGGAAGGCCCCCACCGCGTTCTTGGCGGCCTCCAGGTCGATGCTGGTTTTGCCGCCGATGCTGGCGTCCACCATGGCCAGCAGGGTGGTGGGGAGGTTGAACCAGGGGATACCGCGCATGAACGTCGCCGCGGCAAATCCTGCCAGGTCGCCGATAACCCCGCCTCCCAGGGCCGCCACGGCACTCTGGCGGTCCAGGCCGGCCTGGAGGAAGCCTTCCCACAAGTGCTGCAGCCAGGGAAGGCTCTTGGTTCCTTCGCCAGGGGGAAGGACATAGGTGGCCAACGGCTGTCCCAGGCTGACTATGGCGCGGCGTACCGGGTCGCCGTGCAGGGCCATGACCCGCTCGTCGCTGACCAGGGCCCAGGCGGTGACCTCTTTTCCCCAGGCCTGCAAGGGGGCGTCCAGGCTCCTGAGCAGCCCGGCCCGCACCCGGACGTCGTACGGGGGGGGCATGGCTTTCAGGCGAAAAGCGCCCAGGGCGATGTGCACTTCCCAGAGGACGTCGGGCAGGGGCCGGTCGTCCACCCATACTCGGCGGGCAAAGGAAGCATAGTGGGCCGCGCGAGCCCGCAACAGGCGTTCCAGGGCTTCGGCCGATGCCCGGGGCACCAGGGGCCGCGCTTCCGGCGCCTGGCGCAGCCGTTGGAGCAGGGTTTCGAGCCGGGCCATGAGGCACACCACCACCCCCGTGGCTTCCACCCGGGCCCGGTTCTCGCGGCGGAGTAGAGCGCCGCCCCCCAGGGCCACCACCGCGCCTCGGGTGCCGTGGTAACGGGACAGGAGGTCCCGCAGGACCCGGCTTTCCCGCTCTCGGAAGCCGGCCTCCCCTTCCTGGGCGAAGATGTCGGGAATGGCGCGGCCCGCTTCCTGCACGATGCGCTCGTCCAGGTCCTCAAAGGGGAGGTCCAGGGCTTCGGCCAGCGCCCGGCCCAGCGTGGTCTTTCCGACGCCCGGAGGTCCGTAAAGAAAGAACAGGCCCGCCATTATGTGCCCTCAAAGGTGAGAGTTTGATGAAATTTTCCTGCGTTATGTCTCCCTTTCCTGGTCCATTTGCTGTCAACTATAGTAGAATAAACTTGAACCACCGTCCATGGAGGTGCGGGATGGATGAACAACTTTTGAGCAACGGCATCAACTTTCTGGTCATCGTGTTTGGGTTGGTGGAGTTTGCGAAGAAGTTCGGCTTGAAGGGGCGCACCCTGACCGCCCTGAGCATGGTGGTGGGGGTGGTGATGGGCGTGCTGTATCAACTTTCCCTTCGCAGTGAAGCGCTGGCGGAGTGGTTTCAAATCATGATGTTTGGGTTGGCCGTCGGCCTGGCCGCCAGCGGGATTTACGACTTCTTGAATGCTCGGATTCCCAAGATGGAGGGGTAGTGCATGGCCGTAGAAGGG
>WFVP01000099.1 GCA_015491595.1 Anaerolineales bacterium | reverse complement strand
CCCTGGAACGGGATGCGTACCACGTGCAGGTGGCTCAGCAGAACCTGCAGGAAGCGGGCCTGGGCGGGCGGGTGACTGTCCTCCACGGAGAAGCGCCTAAAGACCTGGAACGGGTCGCGGAGCACGGCCCCTTTGACCTGGTCTTCGTGGACGCGGAGAAATCCATCTATCCGGCCTGTTACGAGTGGGCCATGACCCATCTGCGGCCCGGCGGCGTGTTCGCGGCCCACAACGCGTACTGGGCCGAAGAGGTCACGGGCATCCTTTCCCGCATCCGTCAGGACTCGCGCGCGTTTCTGTTCGTCTATCCCTCGTCTGAGGGCCTGTTGGCCGCGGTCAAAAAGGCCTGAACGCTTCCCTTGTGTTTTGGGGAAGACACCTGTTTGCGGAGGTCATCCAGTCTCGCGTTCAGACCTCCGTTGCGTGTGAGTTGAAATTGTGTGACGAAGGTCTCAAATTGAGGCATTTGTTTTGTGATGGGAGGGTTATAATGAAAGCATGGACGAGGGGTTGGACGTTTGCCTCTTGGGCTGGCCGGAAGTTCGGTGGGTGCGGGCAGGCCAACGACAAACCCTTACCTTTCCCTCCCTCAAGTCCCAAGCCATCCTCTACTACCTGCTGGTGACCCGCCGTCCCGTGGCCCGAGAGCGTTTGATGGCCCTGTTGTGGCCCGACGTGCCTCCGAAACGGGCCCAGGCCAGCCTACGCACCGCGCTGTACCAGCTCCAGCGGACCCTGCCGGAAGGCGCGCTGCACGCCGACCGCCGGTGTGTGATGCTGGCGGACCGCTATCCCTGGGAAACGGACGTAGACCGTCTGCTCCGCCTGCTGGCCCAACCCCTGACACCGTCCCGATTTCGGGCGGTCCAGAACCTCTATCGGGGAGATTTCCTGGAAGGTTTCCATATTGCCGAGGCATCCGAGTTCGCCCATTGGCGTTCTCTGGAAGCCGAGCACCTGCGGGTCTGTTTGTTGGAATGGCTGCATGCAGGGGTGGAGCGGGCCTTTCACCGAGGTTTGTGGCGGGAGGCGGAGCAGGTGTTGCGGTTCATGGTGCGCCTGGAGCCCTGGCGGGAAGATTTTCACGTCCGCTTGATGGAAACCCTGGCCTGGCAGGGACGCGTGTCCGCGGCCCTCAAACATTACGAGACCTGCCGCACGGTGCTGCAACAGGAGGTGGGCCTCTCCCCGGGGCCTCCTTTGCAACATCTGGTCCGGCGCTTGCGCGCCCTCCACGACCGCCCTCCGGTATTTCGGGTGCCACCGTTGCCCGGCCCCCTGGTGGGACGGGAAGAGGAGATGGCCCGGCTGTCCCAGGCCCTGCAAGCGGCGCGGTTCGTGGTGTTGGTGGGTCCGGGAGGTGTGGGCAAGACCCACCTCATGTTGGCCTTTGCCCACCGTCATAGGCGCCGTTTCCCGGATGGTGTCTATTACCTGGACGTGGCGGAGGATGCGACCCTGGACTACCTGGTGGACCAACTGGCCTCCTGCCTCCAGGTGCCCTTGCGGCCCGGCACGCCTCCCGAGGACCGGGTCCTGGCCTTTCTGCAGGGATGCGAGGCCCTTTTGTTACTGGACCTGACCGGCGTGCCTGAGGGTATGGAGGCCCTTCTGTCACGATGGCTTCCCCGGGCCTCACGATTGTGGGTCCTGGTGGCGGCCCCGCGCCCTCTGAACATTCACGCCGCGTGGCACCTTCCCCTGGCGGGTCTCCCCGGTCCGCCGGAGGACGAGGCGCCGCCCGCGAGTTATCCGGCCGGACGGTTGTTCCAGCGGGCCGCGCAGCGTCTGGGCCATCGTCTGCCCGACACACCGGGGTCCCACCGGGCCGTGGCCCAAATCTGCCGTCGGCTGGACGGCCTTCCCATGGCCCTGGAGATGGCCGCTGCCCAGCTGCGCCGCTGGAATGTGACCACGCTGGCCCGGATGCTGGAGCAGAACCTCGACCTCCTGGCCGCCTCGTGGCCGGACCGGCCGTCCCGTCATCGGAGTGTGCGGGCCCTGTTCCAGCACACCTGGCGTGCGCTTCCCCCAGAATTGCAGCAGGCGTTCGTTCGGCTGGCCGTTTTCCGCGGCGTTTTTTCCGCGCGGGACGCGCAGCGGGTCCTGGACGTGGGCGAGGCCGCGTTGCGGGAACTGGTGGTCAGCGGGTTGGTCCGTCGGGCCCCAAGGGGCGGGTTCGTCCTCCACCAGGTGCTGCGGGCCTTCGCCCGGGAGGGTCTGGAAGCCCTGCCCGATGGCGGTCGCGCGTGGCAGGAACGTCACGCGCGTTTCTCCTTCGACCTCCTGGCGGATTGCGCCGCGAGGGGCTTTGAGGACGAAGCGCGGTTGGAGGATCGGCTGCCGGATGTTCGGGCTGCGTGGCTGTGGGCGGCCCGGGAGGGTCTGTGGACGGAGGTCAAGCGGGTTCTGGTCCCCTGGCACCGTTTCCACGAACGGCGAGGCTGGTATGCGGAGGGCGCCCGTCTCTTCCAGCAGGCCGTAGCCGCCCTGCGTTCCCACCGAGACCGGGACCCCGAGGGCTGGGCCCTGCTCCTCCTGCACACCGCGGCCCTTCTGTTGCGGAACGGGCGTCTGGCCGAAGCCCTCCCCCTGGCGGAGGAAGGGGTGCAGGGAGGGGCCCTGGATCCCGATGCGCCGGCCCGCCTCTTCGGGTTGAACGTGCTGGGGGTGCTGTATGTGCACACGGGGGATTTCGCCCGCGGCATCCAGGTGCTGCAAGAAGCCGTGGAGCGGGCCCGCCGGGTGGGCGCCTCCGGAGAGCACATCAAAGGGTTGGTGAACCTGGGGAGCACGTACTTGCGCGCCGGACGTTACCAGGACGCCATTCCCGTCTTGAAGGAAGGGCTGGCCCTGGCCCGTCAGGTGGGGGATGTGCCAGGCGAGGGGTTCTTCCTCATCAACCTGGGAAACGGGTTGGCCCTGGTGGGCGCGTGGGAGGAGGGCAGGAGGTATCTGGAAGCCGCCCGACGTTGGGGACGGGAACACCGGGTGCCCAACACGGAGCTCCATGCGTTGATTTCCCTGGCTTCGCTGGAAGGGATGCGCGGCGATTCCGGCGCGCAGGTGGCCGCCTACGCCCAAGAGGCGGTGGCGCTGGCCCGGGAGATGGGCGAGCGGCAGGCCCAGGCCCGGGGTATGGCCTGGCTGGCCTGGGCCTATCATGTCCAGCAGCAACCCGACAAGGCCTGGGAGGTACTGGAAGAAGCCTGGCGGTTGTTGGACTCCCGGTCGGTGCCCACCCGGCTCTACCTGGTGTTGCAGGCGGCCTGCCTGTGGGCCCGCGAGGGGAAACGGGAACAGGCCGTCCGCTGGGCCGCGTACGTGGGTCGCCATCCCTCGGCCGAAGGGCACTTGGTGGACCGGGCGGTCCAACTGCTCCGTCGTTTGGGTGCCTCGGCCCCCGAGGCTGACCCGGACCCCGGCGATTTGGACGCCTTTTCCTCCCTGTTGCGCCCTGATGTTTCCTCCCGTTTTCGGGTAAAATAGGTTCACCCCACGTTGGAGGTTGCCATGGCCCTTTGGGTCCTCATCCCGGTCAAGCCCTTCCGGGAAGGGAAAAGCCGTTTGGCTACAGTGTTGAATCCAGAAGAGCGGGAACGCCTGAATCGCTGGTTGCTCCAACACGTATTGCAAACCTTGCGACAGGTCCCCGGACTGCTGCACATCCTGGTCATCAGCCGGGACCCCGGTGTCTTGGCCCTGGCCCGTCGAGAAGGCGCTCAGACGTTGCAGGAGTCCAGCGCCACTACGTTGAATGCTACCCTGCGTCGGGCGGTGACCTTCTTGCGGGGTCGGGGGATGCAGCGGGCCCTGATCCTGCCGGCAGACCTGCCCCGTCTTACGCCCGAGGACGTCGAAGCCCTGTTGGATGCGTTGAACCGGCGTCCTTCCGAAGGGACATCTGTGTTGGTCATTGCACCGGACCGGTATCATATGGGAACCAATGCGCTGGCTTTGGATCCTGTAGATAACCACGAGTTCGCCTTTGGCCCGGGGTCTTTTTACAAACACATCGCCGTAGCCCGACAAGCAGGACGCTTCGTACACGTCGTGGAGCGACCGGGTCTGGCTTACGATTTGGACCAACCGGAAGACCTGAGCCTGGTGGCCCATATCTTCCCCCAGTGGCAGGCGCGTGCCGTGAGCGGCTTCGCGTCCTGATGTCCATGAGGAGGTGTCCATGACGCTCCGTGGAAAAGGCATGTTCATCTGGAAGATTCGTCGTTGCGAAGGGGGAGACCCGGAGGCCATTGCCCGGGTCGCCGCCGCGGCCGGTCTCACCCACGTCCTGGTGAAAATCGCCGACGGCACCTACAACTACAACGTGGTCAACGGCAAGGACCTGGTGCCCCCTTTGGTCCAGGCCTTGCGACGGCGAGGTATTCAGGTGTGGGGCTGGCATTACGTCTACGGCAACGACCCCGTCGGGGAGGCCAATCGGGCCATTCAGCGGGCGCATCAGCTGCAGCTGGACGGGTACGTCATCAACGCCGAGGGCCATTACAAGGGGAAGCACCAGCAGGCCCGCATCTTCGTCCGTCGCATCAAGAACAACATGTCCATGCCCATCGCGCTGAGCTCCTACCGGTATCCCAGCTACCATCCCACCTTTCCCTGGCGGGAATTCATGCCCCACATGGACTACGTCATGCCCCAGGTGTACTGGCTTCTGGCCCACAATCCGGGCCAGCAGTTGCGAGCCAGCCTGTACGAGCTGCGCAAGTACAACGCCTCGGCCATTTACGTGCCCACCGGGTCCATGTATCCCGCCTATGGATGGCGTCCCACGGCTTCGGACATTCGGGAATTCATGCAAACCGCCATTGACCTGGGTCTTCCGGCGGCCAACTTCTACGAATGGTATCAGGCCCGCACGTATTTGCTGGACCTCTGGAACGTCATGGCCGAGTTTACCTGGCCGGGGGCTCCGGCGCCCGTGCCTCCTCCGCCGCCGCGGGACATTGTGGACGACCTTGTGGACGCCTGGAATGCCCACGACGTCAGCGCGGTGCTCAAGCTGTACCACGACAACGCCGTGCTGGTGACGGGGTCCAAGGTGTATACGGGCAAGGCCGCGGTTCGCAAGTGGTACAAGAACTGGTTGAACTCAACCCTGTCGGGGGCCGAGTTCACCGTTTTGGACAAGGAGCGCAACGACAACCGTTTCTGGTTCCGGTGGCGGGCCAAGCTCCCCGATGGCAGCAAGGTGCGCGGCGAGGACACCCTGAACCTGCGGGGACAGCGCATCGGTTACCACTACACCTATTCGGCTCCGGTTTAGTCGTCCAGAGACTCGTTCCTTTCAAGTGGGAGGCCAGCCCGCGTCCTCATCGTCTTCGGGGCGCGCGGCGTTGGAGCCATGCTCTGCCCCTGTGTCCCAGGCGTGCCACCTGCTCCCGGGTCCATCGCCACAGGCGACGGGCTTCGGGAACACCCACCAGGAGCAGGACCCCTCCGTAGACCAGGGCGCCGACCAGGATGGTTACCGTCAGGGCCAGCCATCCCGGGACCCGAAGGGCCAGGACCTGCCACGTCCCCGGCAGGAGCAGGGCCATGACGGCCGCGGCCACGCCGCTCTGCAGCCAGGTGCGTCCCCAGGCCCGGTGATTCCAGGGGCCCACCCGGCGGGAGAACAGCAGCAGGAGTCCGAACATTTCCAGGGTGGTGGCCACGGTGTTGGCCAGGGCCAGGCCGCCGTGGGGGAACCACCCACCCTGCTCGAAAAGCCAGGCCAGGAGCAGGCTCAGGGCCACGTTGAGGGCCATGGCGCCGCCGCCCACCAGCACGGGTGTGCGGGTGTCCTGCAGGGCGTAGAAGCCCCGGGCCAGGATTTCCACCACGGAGTGGGCGACCAGTCCCAGGGCGTACCATAGCAGGGCCCAGGCCACCAGTTGGGTGGAATGGGCATCGAACGCGCCTCGCTGGAAGAGCACCTGGACCACGGGCACCCGCAGGAGCATGAGCCCGACCGAAGCGGGCAGGGATAGCAGGACCATCCAGCGTAGCGCGTCCAGGAGGGAGCGTCGCAGGGCGGCCATGTCCCCGTGGGCCGCGTGGGACGAGAAGGTCGGCAGGGCGACGATGGCCATGGCCTGGGCTAGGACCACCTGGGGCATGGTCATCACCGCCCAGGCCATCTGAAGGGCCGTGAGGCTGCCTTCCGGCATGCCTGAGGCCAGCACGACATTAATCCAGAAGTTGAGTTGCACGATGGCCACGCCCAGCCAGCGCGGGCCCATCAAACGCAGCACTCGGCGCACTTCGGGCATGCGCCAGCCCAGCAGGGGGCGGTACCTGCGGCCGGGAAGGCGCGCCAGGTGGGGCAGTTGGATGCTCGCGTGTCCCACCGCGCCCAGCACCGCGCCCCAGGCCAGGCCAAAAATCCCCCAATGGGGCGTCAGGACCAGGACGCCGAAAATCATGCCCAGCCAGTACATAGTGGGAGCCAGCGCCGGGAGCAGGAACCGCCGGTGTACGTGCAGCAGGGCCATCATCAGGCCGCTCAAGCCGAAGATGAGGGGCGTGACCAGCAGCACATAGAGCAGACGGACGGTGAGGACCTGTTGGGAAGGGGGAAAGCCCGGAGCCAGAAGATGGCCCACCACCCAGGGCGCGGCCGCGGCCACCAACAGACCCACCGCGCCGAAGACCAGTACCAGGTTGGTGGCCAGGGCCGAGGCCAGGCGCCAGGCCCGTTCCCGCTTTCCCTGGGCCAGGAGTTCGGTGAACACGGGGATGAAAGCCGAGCCCAGGGCGCCGCCGGCCAGGAGGTTGAAGAGCATGTCCGGCACCCGGTTGGCCGCGTTGAATGCGTCCATCACCGCGCTGGTGCCGAAGGCCTGGGAGACCAGAATCTGACGTAATAGGCCCACCAGATTGCTCAAGGCGAAAGCGGCCATGACCCACAGCGCGGGTCGCGCCCAGGAGCGCCCGGGTCTCGAAGGGGATTCGGTCCCTGAGGTTTGGCGGGGGGAAGCGTCCACGGTTTCGTCCATGGTTTGGGGAACCTTCCTGGTGCCACTAAGGTCGGCACAATCTTACCACCGAACGGCAGGGACGGCCCTCAAGATGGCCGGTGGACCCTCTGTCCCGTCGTGGTCGTCGCGGGAGCCGTTGTGGGTGGGGGACGACGAAGCCGCCGTTCACATGCTCTCCTTATCACCGACGGTCCCGCATCCTGTCCGACCGAGGCCTTCAAGGGGAATCCCTGCCTGCGTTGCGTTGCGTTGCGTTGTCCTAACTCACGTCCTGATTTCCGCAGGTTTTTGCACGTTCTTACAAAACCAGGTCTTTTCAAGGTGATTGGCCACGTGACGCGCAGGCCTCCTCGGGCTCAGGACCGCAGGGAGAAAAATACATTTGAGTGGGGCGGCGAAGCCGCCCCACTCAAATTCTTTCTTCCTTATGGTCCTGAGCCCGGTTCGATCTAAGCGAAAGGGCGGCCCCTATGGCTTCACCCTTCTGTTAGAACAGTGAAGAACCCTGCTGATTTCCGGGTCCTCCCGTTCAT
>WFVP01000098.1 GCA_015491595.1 Anaerolineales bacterium | reverse complement strand
GCCAGAGGATTTCCATGCGACGAGCACACACGGGACCGCTCCTTGTTTCACGAGAATGGTACCCTGATAGCATACTTTATGGCTTTTTCAAACACAACTGGTATAAAACTGAAATGTCTTGTCCGGCTATATGTTGACACCTGGATCCACCCACTGCCGCGACATAAAATGAACATGATGCGGTGTAGCATACGACAGACTCAAATGCGGACGTGCTCGATTGTACAGGGTGACGGCTTCCTGAACCGCTCGACGGGCCGCCTGCTCCGAAGGGAAGGGGCCTTCGATGCCGTACTCACCCTTCAAGGTGCCGATGAGCCGTTCCGCCAGGGCATTGTCATAGGCGTTACCCACTTGGCCCATGCTGGGCTGCAAGCCGCCGCGCTGCAAAGCAGCCTGGTAGGTCCGGGCCGTGTACTGCACCCCGTGGTCCGAATGGTGGATGCACCCTGCCCGAGGCGGTGGTACGCTGTTCTGCGCCATGGCCAGGGCGTCCAGGGCCCCCTCCACGGCCAGGGACGGGGACAGGGTCCAGCCCACGATGTAACGGGAGTAGGCGTCCATGAGCAGGAACAGATAGCGATGCCCGGCTTCGGAGTACAGGTAGGTGATATCGGCCACCCAGGCCTGACCCGAGGCGGTCAAGACGGTCTGGACCAACCGGTTGGGATAGCGCCGTCGGCCCGGATGGGTGGTTCGTCGCGGGTTCCGTCGCCGCCGAACCAGCAAATCCCGCTCTCGAGCCAGGGCAAACAGGGCGTCTCGGCCTATGGAGAGGTTCCAGGAGCGAAGTTGGGGGCGAATCACGTGATACACCTTGCGTATGCCCATGTGAGGATGTTGACGACGCACATCCTGCAACAAGGCCAGGGCCATCTCCCGGGCCACCTGACGCTTTTGCTGACGGCGCAGGTGTTGATAAAAGGCTTGACGACTCAAGCCCAAGGCGGCGCAGGCTTGGGTCATAGGGACGGTTCCCTCCCGGTGCAAGTGCTGGAGGACGGCGTGACGGCTTTTTTGGGTCGATACCGGCTTGTTGCAATGCCGCCCGCAGGATGCGGTTCTCCAAGGCCAGCTCGGCCACCAGATTTTGGAGCTGGGCGACCCGGTTCTCCAGGCGCCGCACGTGGTCCAGGTCCTCCAGGGTCCGGATGAACACCGTTTCCGTGCGATATGGCTGGCGACCAAATTTTTGCACCCAACGCTTGATGGTGCCGGAACCCCGAATGTCGTACTTGCGTTGGAGGGCCGTGGCACTGACCCCTTGCTCATACTCCTGGACCACCCTGCGCTTGAAGGCTTCACTGTACACGCGACGCTTTTGCTTTTTCATGCCGTCCTCCTACGGGTTGGGTAGTAGTAGGAGGTCCTAAGTGTAAACCTTTTTCCGGACGACACAGCTATCTGCTATTGCCATCTGCCATCTGCCATCTGCTTCAAAAACCGGTACTTCGCGTCGGCCACGTCCCGTGGGAGGAAGAAGAAATCCGCGCTTCCCGACAGGATGAGGAAGGCGGGGTTCTTGCTGCGCACGATGGCCAGGGCTTCCCGGACGACTTCCGGGGTCTCCAGCAGGGAGTTGGTGGTGTCCACGATACCCAGCATCAGTCCGCGCCCCTGGGGAACGTCCAACTGGGCCACATCGGTGAAGGTGAGGTCCACCCCCACGGCGTCCACGGGCAGGTCCCAGGCTGCAGGGAGCAGGGGCGCGGCATCGCCGAAGTAGAAGGTCAGGATGAAGCGAGCCTGGGGCGCGGCGTCCCGCAGGGCGGTAAAGGCCGAGGCCATGGCCCGCAGGGCCTGCTCGTTTCCCTCATAGACGGCGAAAGGCTCCTGGAAGGAGAAGGTATGGTAGCCGCGGGTGAGCAGGTGGCCCACCACTTCCCGTAAAAGCGCGGCCGCGCCTTCCAGGCTCAGGCCTTCGGCCATGCGGGTGAAGGTGTAGGGGGAGGGTAAAAAGGCCATGGTGCCAAAGCGGAAGTACCGCTCCGCCCAGGGGGCGATTTTCCCCCAGGTGAGGGTTTGGGGGAATTCCAGACGGCGGTAGAAGGTATTGGTTTCGAAGTACCGGGTCAGAGGACCGGGCTGGGCCCCCGTGAGTTCCGCGAAGGGTCGCACCAGGTCCTGCCAGTTGAGCAAACCGTCGCTGACCAGGGCGGCGCCTTCTTGCAGGGTCTGTAGAGCCCGATAGTCGGTCTCGTAGGCCCGTTCCAGTTCTTCCTGGGTGATGCGGTTGCGGTCGAAGTCCCGCGTGGCCTGAATGAGGGCTTCACCCCGTGAATACATGCCGTTGAGGGAGACGAACACGTCCATAGGCATCCTCCTGTGGTGGACTCTCATTGGTTGACGGTCGTGGAACTTGAGGTGTGGCCATGATGGGGAAGGTGAACCCGAGTGGGGTCCGCGGTCAAACGGCCTTCCAGGTAGGCCTGAAGGGCCTCGTCAATGGTACCGTCGGTCAGATAGAGTTCGTATCCCAGGGCCCGCAACTGCTTGTAGGCCGGAAGGCCGATGCCGCCCACAATCAGGACCCGGCAGTCCCGGATGGGTTCCGTGAGCATGGCCACGTGCTGGGCGAAGTCGATGGGGCCTTGATGGTGATGTCGGCAGATGGGTTTCGCGCGCTCCTCTCGCTTCACCACCTGGCCGTCTTCCAGGGTGAGGACGACGTACTTGGACGCGCGTCCAAAGTGTGGGGCGACGGTTTTCCCGTCTTGGGTCGCAATGGCGATGGTCGTGTGCGGCATACGCGCCTCCTGTCTCAAATTTTACGGACTCACTTGCCCAGAGACTTGCGCCAGGGCTCGTTCCAGCGCCTGGGCGACGACTTCCAGGTCTTCCTGGGTGATGGTCAGGGGCGGCAGGAAGCGAATGACGGTGAGCCCGGCGGGCAGGGCAAGCACGCCTTCCTGGGCCAGGGCCTGGAGGAAGGGGGCCACTTTGGTGCGGAGTTCCACGCCCACCATGAGGCCCAGGCCGCGCACATCCCGGATGAGGGGGTGCCGGATGGCCCGCAGACGTTCCAGGAACCAGGCGCCCAGGCGGGCGGCGCGTTGGGGAAGGGATTCCCGTTCCAGGACCTCCAGGGTGGCCAGGCACGCGGCCGCGGCCACGGGATTGCCGCCGAAGGTGGAGCCGTGGATGCCCGGCACGCCGGGCTTCACCCGCTCCCCCAACAGCACCGCACCCATGGGAAAGCCCCCCGCGATGCCCTTGGCCAGGGCCACGATGTCGGGCTCGATGCCGTGGTGCTGGAAGGCGAAGAGCCGACCGGTGCGGCCCATGCCCGTCTGGACCTCGTCGATGATGAGCAGCGCGCCCCGTTCCCGTACCAGGGCCTGGAGCCCTTGCAGGAAGGCCGTGGTCGCGGGATGTACACCGCCTTCCCCCTGGACGACTTCCACGATGACGGCCGCGGTGCGGTCATCCACCAGGGCCTCGAAGGTTTCCAGTTTGTTGAAGGTGCCGTGGACGAATTCGGGCACCAGGGGCTCGAAGGGCTCCCGGTACTTCCGGTTCCAGGTGGCGGAAAGCGCACCCAGGGTGCGGCCGTGAAATCCCCGCTTGGCGGCCACGATTTTGGGCCGGCCGGTGCTGTAGCGAGCGAACTTGATGGCCCCTTCCACGGCCTCGGTGCCCGAGTTGCACAGGAACACCCGGTTCAGGCCAGGGACCAGGGTGCCCAGACGCTCCATACAGCGGGCCCGGACATCGTTAGGGAAGGATGGTGGGCAGATGGTGAGGCGTTGCATCTGCCGGTGCACGGCCTCCACCACGGCCGGGTGATTGTGCCCCAGCACCGCGACGCCGTGACCGCCCACGCAGTCGATGTACTCCCGGCCATGGGCGTCCCACACCCGCACCCCTTCCCCTCGTATCAAGGGGATGTCCCGCTGGGCGTAGACCCCGCTGCCGTAGCGCTGCTCCAGTTCGTGCCAGTTCATCCCCACGCTCCGTCTCCCTCCGGGTGTCCGTTTCAACAGCCAGGATTATAAGGTCAAACAGGCAAATGCAAAGGGGGAATTTTCGGCTGTCGCATCCCATTTTGGCTCAAGGGACGGTATTGCTTCCTGACCGTAAGGCAGAGGGCTCATGTTCGAACAGAGGCTGTTTCAAAGACGCATTTCCGCGTTGTTGGAGTAGGTCTGACCAGGTACGGAACCGCAGGAGGAAGAGATAAAACAAGCGGCGGCGAGCCGCTGCACCATCAAGGTGATTCCCCATTGGGGCCGGTGAAATATGCGTATGTAACGAAGAAGTTCGAGGATGGCTGTAATATGCATGCGCGACGTTTGGCTCGCGTTCAAGGAGCGCTTTCTCTCGGAACGGGCTGCCGTTTCCAGGTCTGTGTAATGGAGACATCCTCAGGGACAACGAAGGTGTAGGTCAGGATGCCTGGCGCTTTGATGGTATAGGGTACCCTTTGGGAGAGGGGGTACAGGTTTTCGACAGGGAAGGGGAGGCGTATGGGGCCCATGCCCGGTACCCCTTCAATGACCAGGTTCCCCTGGCATTGGCTGCTCAGGATGGTGAAGTGACCTTCCTCGGTCACGTAGTTGCCGGTGCAGAATACACCCTCACTGGAAACCTGGAGGGAGCCGGTCGACAGATTCCCTGTGCAAGTTACGTCGGCGGTGTAGGTAAAAGTGCCGTCTTGCTTGAAGGTCAGCACCATCTGACCGTCGCAGTTCTGGGGTGCGGCGCCATAGGGAGCCATGTTCGTGGTCAGCAATGCTCGGGCATCTGCAACCCAGGTGCCCACGAGGCAGAGGTCTTCGATGGAGGTGAAGTAACCCTGCAAGATGGCCGTGCCGCCTCCTCCCAGCAGGCTGCCCATGGCCGCGATGCCCTGGCTATCGTTCAACCGCGGTGGGGGCTCGGACATGCCCGCGGGAGGTGAACCATCCGGACAGAGGCATTCCCGGCTGTCCCGGCTCACGCAGAACTTCATTTGGTCCCCGGCCCGGAAGGTTTGGAAAGACAGGCTCGGAAATTGCACCGCGCCAATGGTGAGCGCGGGCCCTGTGGCTTCTAACACCAGAATGTCCTCGCCTTCCTGAGGGGAATTCACCTCAATCTCGATGGGAATCGTGCTGAAAGGTACGGCCTGACCTAAGCGAGCCCCTCGTATACGGCCACTTATCACTTCAATGCGAGGCCGGTTTGCTCGATCCTCCGGGAGGCCTCGCCCCCGAATCTCCCATTGAGGGCCGTAACCGGGCTCCCGAAGGAAGGAGGTGGCAATGAACAATAACGCCTGTTCCGGCGGAAGACCGCCGAAAAGGGTGGAGATGGCCTCCAGGTTGCTTTGTTGGTACATGGAGATAAGACGGGGGAACACGTCCACACCCTGTCCCTGGGCCACGGCGTACAGGCCAATGGCATCGTAGGAGCGTATCCATAGGTTGTAGTTGGGATAAAGCACCCATGCGCGCCACCACACGGCGGTCGGCGAGGGGTCGGTTGCCACCTCACTGGCCACCCATTCAGCCTGTCCTTCGAGGAGCCATTGACGGGTATCCCCCGTGCCTGCATAAAGGAACGTCAGACAATGCCAGATTTCGTGGGCCGCGGTGACTTCCAGTTCGGCCTGGGTCTCAAACGCCGGTGGATAAAATGTGACTCTACAGCCCGTGACACCATCGCCCTCCTGAACAGGCGAAGCCGTGCCATCGATCTCTCCTTCCGCTCTGGTTGATACCGACACCTGAAGGGGTATGGTGAGGGACAGGCCGGAGCGCTGCTCGATGACGGGGATGTACGTGCGGATGGCGGCTTCGGCTCGCGCGAGGCGAGAGGAGACGTGGCGGGAGGGGAAGCCGTAGGCCACGGGCAGGAAGGCTGAAGACGAATCCCCTTCGGGGAGAATCTCGACCGTACCTTCCAGGTCGCCGAAAAAGGCCGTTTCCACGGCCTGGGCTATGTCGGAGGGAAGACGGTCCGTTTGGGCGAGCACCACGATGGCCGCGGCGTGGACCACGGGACCCAGATTCTGCCCGGGCAGAGTGCGGGGCGGGATGTCCGGCAGGGGGATGCCGGCCCCGGCCAGGAT
>WFVP01000097.1 GCA_015491595.1 Anaerolineales bacterium | reverse complement strand
GTTTACGACTCCAAGGACGGCTACCTCCTCACCGCGCGCGGCAACCCCTTTGGCAACGTGGTGAAGGACGGAGACAAGGTCATCCTCCACTCCGCGTCGGGCAAGGATTTCGAGGTGCCTCTGCTGAAGAAGATCAAGGAAGAGGGCACCTGGGTGTCCATGGACAGCGAGGTGGCCATGGACAAGATTGGCGTGCACATGGAGAAGCTGGAGTGCTATGCGTGCCATGCGTCCTGGGCACCCCAGTGCTATGGCTGCCATGTGGTGGTGGACTACTCCGAAGGTAAGACGTCCACCGACTGGCTGGCCACGGCGCAGCAGTACATCAACGCTGGCGGTAACGTGCGTCATCTCCAGTTCAGCCTGAACACGGCCAAACAGCCCGGCAAGGCCTCGGAGGGCCGCTCCTACCTGCGATGGGAGGACCCCATTCTGGGCATCAACGGCGAGGGCCGGGTGACGCCCATCATCCCCGGTTGCCAGGTGGTGTACACGGTCATTGGACCGGATGGTACCACCCTGGTCCACAACAAGATCGGCCGCACGCCGCCCAACACCGAGGGTGGGGGACCCGAAGGCCAGCGGGGCATTGACATGGCCCCGGCTCAACCCCACACCGTGGGCCTCAAGGCGCGTCGCTGCGAGTCCTGCCACGACAGCGAGAAGGCCCTGGGGTACGGCATCCAGGGCGGCATCTTCCTGCAGGGCTACACCGAACCGCGCTACATCGACCTGCTGGACGGGGAAGGCAACGTGGTCCCACAGCGGGCCCAGGTGCAAATCCAACCCATCCCCGACCTGCCTATGGACTGGAGCCAGGTGGTCGACCCCGAAACTGGGGAGCAACTCATGACCGTGGGCCAGCACTGGCCGGCCTCCCGCCCGCTGGATGCCGACATGCGCACCAAGATGGAGCGGGTGGGCGTGTGCATGGGCTGCCACCAGAACATGGTGGACCCCGCTTTCTGGACGGACCAGGTGGTGGCGGCCTACGGCCGGGCCATCTCCAATGAGGAGCACATCCAGCTCATGAACCAACTCCTGCAGGACGCGGTCCAGGGCAAGACGGCCCAGGAGAAGGTGAAGGAGCTGGAGCAGAAACTGCAAGAACTGGAGAAGGCTCCGCTGGAGGTCCCGGCGGAAGCTCCGGCGGAGATGCCGCCCCAGGGCATCCCCGTAGGCTACGCCATCGGCGCGCTGGTGCTGGGCATCCTGCTGGGTATCGGGGCCATGGCCATGCGCCAGATGGCGAAGGAGGACGAAGCGTAGCCCCACGGACATCGGCGGGAACTCCAGGTCGAGGGCGGCCCGCGGGCCGCCCTCGATGCTTTCCCCTACCTCCGGGGATTTGGGTATGATAGGTACAGCCTTGGGCGCGCGTCCAAGGGCGACCTCCAGGAGGACGGCATGAAGCGCAAAACCCTGGCCTACCTGCTGGCCGGTCTGAGCGGCCTCCTCATCCTCGCCAGCCTCGTGTATCTGGCCTGGACCTACCAACAGGCCCGGCGCGCGACCCAGACCCAGGAGCAACGGGCGCAAATCGTGCGAGATTTCGTGCAATTGGGCCTGGCGTATTCCCAAGAAGGGGACCTCTACGCCGCCCTGGACGCGTTCAACGTGGCCATCGCGGCCAATCCGGAGCACGCGCCGGAGGCGTACTATTACCGGGCCCTGGTGTATACCCAGATGGAACGCTTCGAGAACGCGTTGCAGGACCTGACCAAAGCCCTGGAGCAACAACCCCACTTCCCCCAGGCCTATGCGGCCCGGGCCTCGGTGTACCTGAGCCTGGACCGCCCCGCCTCCGCCGTGGAGGATCTGAACAAAGCCCTTCAAATGGGTCTGACCGACGACGCCACGGTATACCTGAACCGCGGCCTGGCGTACTTCCAGCTGGACATGTACGACCTGGCGGAGAAGGACTTCCGCAAAGCCCTGAGCATGACGCCCGACAGCGCGGCCGTGCACTTCAACCTGGGCACCCTCTACCTGCAACGGGGCGATGAGGAAAAGGCCCTGGAGCACCTGAACCGGGCTATCCAACTGGACCCCAACTTCCCTGCGGCGTACTTCAACCGGGCCATGGCCCTGGCCCATCTGGGCCGGCGTGAAGAGGCCATCCAGGACCTGGAACGCTTCCTCCTCATGCCCATCACCCACAACGCCCAGCTGCAGGCCCAGGCCCTGCTGGAGCGCTTGCGGGCCGGTAAGCCGCTGGAGCCCACAGAGGACGGATGAGTCCGGCATGAGC
>WFVP01000096.1 GCA_015491595.1 Anaerolineales bacterium | reverse complement strand
CAATAAAACTATACCACACCCTCGATAGGTCCTCTGGCGAGGCCACGGGCAGGGTAGGGACTGACCCCTGGTCTCGGGAGGGAAGTGGACTGGACAGGCGAGGGCCCGGTCTGACGAGAAACCGCGACCCCAGGTGGGAGATGTTGCATCATTGTCTCGGATTTGCCTTGCCTTCTTCGCCTCGGTGGGTATAATAAGGCTGGCTTCGGGGCGTGGCGCAGCCCGGTAGCGCACCGCAATGGGGTTGCGGGGGTCGGCGGTTCAAATCCGCCCGCCCCGACAGTCCGAGACGGCCCCCTTCCCATCGGGAAGGGGGTCATCTCGTCCTGAAGGAAGGGTGTGATGGGAAAGCGAATTCTCATCAGTGCGGACCACGGTCTGGCCTTGGTCTACTTTTTGCAGACGGATGTGCTTCCCACTTTGCTGGAGCAGGGGCACCGGGTCCTTTTGCTCACGGACGATGCGTTGGTGGACGTGTTGCAGGAGCGTTTCGCCCGGCCGGGGCTGTCCTTCGGGGGTTTGCGTCTCCGGCAGGCCCGGGACTATTTCTACCGGGTCCAACACCGCACCCAGTACTGGCTCGATTTCCTGCGTCGGGCGGGCGCGTCCCGGCGCATCCCCCTGGGCGCAGTGGAGAGTTTCATTCAACAGGTGTCCTTCGAGGCCCACGCGCGGCGCCGTCTCATCCTCAAGGTCATCCTGCCTTACGTGGCCCTGATGCGTCGCTTCCGGGCCGCGCGGCAGTGGGTGGTCCGGGCTCAGTGGCGCTTCACCCCCGATATCTACCGGGACATCTTCGAGACCTTCCGGCCCGACCTGGTGGTGGCCAGCACGCCGGGCTGGCGTCTGGACCGCTATCTCCTCCGGGAAGCCAAACTTCGCCATGGCGTGACCACGGCGTCGGTCATCATCGGTTGGGACAACACCAGCAGCTACAGCCTTCCCGGCGCGCCGGTGGATTACCTGAACGTGTGGTCGGAAATTCAGAAGCAGGAGGCTGTCCTGGGTTCGGACTGGGACCCCGAGCGCATCCACATCGGGGGTATTCCTACCTATGACGGCTACTTCCGACGGCAGTGGGTGCTCCCCCGGGAGGAATACTTCCGGCGTCACGGCCTGGACCCCCACCGGAAGCTCATCGCCTACGCCAGCACTTTTGTGACCTTCTCCCCCAACTACCAGAACATTGAAGCCCTGGCCCGGCTGGTGGCCGAGGACCGGTTGGCCTATCCGGCGCAACTCCTCATCCGGTTGCATCCCAACCACTTCATGGACGTACCCCACTTCGCCGCCGAGCGGGAGCGGGTGTTCGCGTTGGCCCGCAAGTATCCCCACGTCCATGTGGTCAAGCCCGTGCCTTTGGGCGGGTCTTTGGGCTATTACTCCGGGGAGGACATGGACGAGAAGTCCTCCATGATGGCCCACGCCGACGTGTTTACCACCGTGTACTCCACCATGGTGGTGGAGACGGCCATTCATGATTCCCCTATCGTGAGCGTGTGCATCGACGCGCCCGAACCCTGGCCGGGGAAGTTCACCCTCCGGCTATCCCAAATCGACCACTGGCCAACCCACAGCCGGTTCCTGAAGTCTGGGGCCGGGGAAGTGGCCCACGATATCGACGCACTGCGGGATGCCTTGAATCGGGCCCTGGAGGCTCCGGAGGCCCGTCGGGAGGCCCGACGACGCTTCGTGGAACAGGAATGCACTTACACCGATGGCTCGGCCGGGCGGCGGACGGGGGCCTTCCTGGCCCAACTGGCCGGGTGAGGCGGGTCGCCAGCCGAGAAGGTGGAGGCTCTTTTCCCCTCTCCTCTAACGCCTTGTTAACACCGCCTGGGTATATAGAAAAGTGCCGAAGCCCTTGGGCACAACACCCTGAAAAGCGGGAGGTGGGCCATGATGGCACGCAAGGTGTACCTGCTCACCGCCCGCGGGGGGTGGCGGCCCATAGGTTGACTTCGGCGCTCGCGACGCAACCCGCGGGGCTGGCTGCTCCCCGCGGGTTGTTTTTCCCTGTGGAAGGCTTGCCCGGAGCAGGACGGCCTGCCCCCAACCTGGCTTGGGGAGAAAGAGGATTATTCCGCGGTGGGCGGTTGCTCTCGGGGACCTTCTTTGAGCAGGCGGGCCACCTCGTCCACCATATCCCGGCGGGTGCAGATGGCCACCCGGTCGCCGGGGAGGAGCCGGGTATCCCCGTGGGGGAACAGCAGCCGTCGTCCCCGACGAATGGCGATGAGCAGGCAGTCTTGGGGGAGGGGGAGCTCCCGGATGGGTTTGTGGGCCGCCCAAGCGTCCGGGGTGATTTCCACGTGCTCGAATTCCATTTCGCTGCCGTTGAGGTGGGCCCAGGCCAGCTCCCGGCGGCGTTGGATTTCCTCCTCCTGTTTCGCCAGGGCCAGGTTGTAGGCCCGGATGATGTCGCGGCGCTGAATCCATCCCACCAGGCGTTTGGGGTTCTGGCGGGAGACCACGGGCAGGCGTCCGATGTTGTGGATGCCCATGCGCCGTAGGACCTGCCAGAGGTTTTCGTCGGGATAGGCCACCTTGACGTCCCGGGTCATGATGTCCCGGACCCGTAATTCGCCAAAGTCCGGGCGCTGGAGGGCCTTCTGGTAGTCGGTGAGGGTCACCACGCCGACCAGGTCCCCGTGGCTGTTGAGTACGGGCAGGCCGTGGGTGTGCGCCTCCGTCATGGCGTCCAGGAGCATACGCGCGGGCAGGGTGTCCGGAGCAAAGGCCGGGTTGGGGTTCATGGCCTCAGCCACGGTGATGCTTTCCATCAGGTCCCGGTCCCGTCCAAAGCGCCAGGTAATGCCCCGACGGACCAGTTTCAGGGTGTAGATGGATTCGGGGTGCAGGTAGTGGGCCACCAGGGTGCTGATGACCGTCGCGAACATCAGGGGCAGGATGAGGCGGTAGTCGTTGGACATTTCGAACACGATGAGGACCGCGGTAATGGGCGCGCGTGCCGCCCCCGCGAAGGTCGCGGACATGCCCACCAGGGCGTATGCGCCGGGGTTGATGGGCAGGTGGGGGAAGAGATTCTGCATCCAGATGCCGAACGCACCCCCCAGGGCCGCACCGGAGAACAGGGACGGCGCGAAGACGCCGCCCGAGTTCCCCGAGCCCAGGGTGAAGGAGGTGGCCACCAGCTTGGCCAGGGCCAGGGACAGCAGCCAGAACACGGGTTCCTGCATGTTCTCGGCGATGGTTTCGCCCACGAACTCCAGCCCGGGACCCAGCACTTCGGGGAACTGTAGGGCCACGACGCCGGTGAGGACCATGCCCACGGCGGGCTTGAGCAATTCGGGCAGGCGCCAGTGTTCGAAGTACGCTTCCACCGCGTAGAGCAGGCGAATGAAGAGCACCGCCAGCAGCGCGCAGAGCACGGCCAGGCCCAGGTAGAGGGGCAGCTCCCAGGCCGAGTTCAGGCCGTAGGCCGGCACGTGAAAGGCTGGCTGATACCCCAGATACGCCTGACTGACAATCGACGCGGCCACCGCGGCAATGACCACCACGCCGAAGTAGGCGATGCCGAATTCCCCCAGGATGACCTCCAGGGCGAACAGGGACCCCGCGATGGGCGCGTTGAAGGTGGCCGCGATGCCTCCTGCGGCGCCGGCGCCCACCAGGATTTTGAGGCGCTCTTCGTTCATGCGGAACCACTGGCCCACGGTGGAGCCCAGGGCCGCACCCGATTGCACCACCGGCCCTTCCCGGCCGGCCGAGCCGCCTACGCCGATGGTGAGCATGGAACCCAGGACCTTGAGGAGCACAATCCGGGGCGCGATGCGACCGCCGCGGGTGACCAGGGCCATCATGACCTCGGGGACGCCGTGCCCCTTGGCCTCGGGCGCCAGGTACACCACGATGACCGCGGTCAGCAGGCCGCCCAGGATGAGGGCCAGGAACAGGGCCGCATATCCCCAGGTCTGGATGGCCAGTTGGGTCCACTGAGCCACCCAGTGGAGTCCCTGGATGAAGAACACGGCCACGTATCCGGTCCCGACGCCGACCAGAATGGCCAGGGCGCTCAGCAGGAATACGGGCGGAAGGGGAAGACGCTCGACGGCCTCGATGAGGGCGGCGTGCCACCGTTGAAAGGTTTGACTAAGGCGTGCTTGCAGGGCGTTCGGCATGTTCGTCTTCCTGTGAAGGGGCTTCTGCCACGACATACAGGGGACGGGCTTTCACCTCGTCGTAAATGCGGCCGATGTATTCACCCAGGATGCCCAGGGAGATGAGTTGCACACCCCCCAGGAAGAGCACCGCGATGAGGGTGGTGGCCTGCCCATAGAAGGCCTGGGAGCCGGCCAGGCGGGCGATGACCACCAGGGGGATGGCCAGGATGGCCATCCCCGCCGCCAGGAACCCCAGATAGGTGGCCATTTGCAAGGGGACGTACGAGAAGCCCGTGATGGCGTCCCAGGCGAACTTGAGCATCTTGCGCAGGGGGTACTTCGTCTCTCCCGCGAAGCGGGGTGCCCGGACGTAAGGCACGCCCGTTTGGCGAAATCCGACCCAGGCCACCATCCCCCGGATGAAACGGTGGCGTTCCTTCATGCCCTTGAGGACGTCCACCACCCGACGGTCCATCAGGCGGAAATCGCCGGTGTCTGGGGGGATGTCCACTTCGGTGATGCGGCGAATCAAGCGGTAGAAGAGGGCCGCCGTGGTCTTCTTGAACCAGGTTTCCCCCTCCCGGGCTTTGCGCACCGCGTACACCACGTGGTATCCTTCCCGCCATTTCTCCACCAGTTGGGGGATGACCTCGGGCGGGTCCTGCAGGTCCGCGTCCATGAGCACGATGGCCTTCCCCCGGGCGTAGTCGATGCCCGCGGTGACCGCAATTTGATGGCCGAAGTTGCGCGCCAGAATGACCGCGCGCACGTGCTCCGGGTCCTGGTCCCGCAGGCGGCGAATCAGGTCCGTGGAGCCGTCGGTGGAGCCGTCGTCCACCAGCACGAGCTCCCAGGGTTCCCCCAGTTGCTCCATAACCGCCCGAATCCGCCGATAGAGCTCGGGCAGGGATTCCCGCTCGTTGTATACCGGCACCACGATGGAAAAGGTGGGTTGCGCGCCGTTCGCCATCGTTCAGTTCCCGCGTTCCGCCTGCAGGTACTCCTCCACCACCTCCCGGGGGCTGAGGCGCACGAAGAGGTACATGCCCACCAGGAAGGCGAGCACGTCGTCAATGGGGGTGGGAAAGTCGGGCAACAGCAGGTAGCCCAGGGCCACCAGCGGGAGCAGTTTGAGATACCAGGGCACCCGGGGGTCCTGGAGGAGCAACAGGGTCAGGCGGAAGTAGTGTTGGGGGAACCCCAACCAACGGGAAAGGGCACGGGGCATGGTCCTCACTCCTTGGGATTATGCTTCCCGGTCCTGCAGGGCTTCCACCGCGGGGAGAGGTTTCCCGGCCAGCAGGTGCAGGGTGGCTCCGCCGCCGGTGGATACGTGGGTCATGCGGTCGGCCACGCCAGCCAGACGCACCGCGGCCGCAGTGTCGCCGCCCCCCACGATGCTCTGGGCCCCGCTGTCGGCCAGAATCCAGGCCAGGGTGAAGGTACCCCGGGCAAAGGGTTCCAGTTCGAACACGCCCACAGGACCGTTCCAAATGACCGTTCCTGCCTCGCGCAGCGTTTGACCGAAGGCTTCGATGGTCTTGGGGCCGATGTCCACCGCCTTCCACCCGGTGGGGACGCCTTCCTCCACCGAAACCAGGCGGGTTTCCGCATTGGCGTCCAGGCGCTGGGCAACGAGCAGGTCTTGGGGAAGATGCAGCTTCTCGCCGAAGCGTTCCAGCAGACGTCGGGCTTCCTCCAGCGCATCGGTTTCCACCAGGGAGTCGCCCATCGCCACGCCCCGGGCCGCGAGGAAGGTGTTGGCCATGCCCCCTCCGATGAGCAGGGCCTTGGCCCGACGGGCCAGGTTTTCCACCAGCTGGATTTTGTCGCTGATTTTGGCCCCGCCCAGGAGGGCCACCAACGGGGGCTCGGGGGCTTCCAGGGCGCGCGTGAGGATGGCGACCTCTTGTTCCAGGAGGAAGCCGGCCACCCCGGGCAGGAACTGGGCCACGCCCACCGTGGAGGCATGGGCGCGATGGGCCGTGCCGAAGGCGTCGTTGACGAAGAGTTCGGCCGGGCGGGCCAGCTGTCGGGCGAATTCCGGGTCGTTCTTGGTTTCGCCGGGATGGAAGCGCACGTTCTCCAGCAGGAACACATCCCCCGGTCGGGCCTGGGCGGCCCGGGTTTCCACTTCCGGCCCGATACAATCGGGCACGAAGGTGATCGGGCGTCCCAGAAGGTGTTCCAGCACCTCCGTCACCGGCTGGAGGGAGAGCTCGGGGACCCGCTTCCCCTTGGGCCGCCCCAGGTGGGACACCAGAAACAGGGTGGCGCCACGCTCCAACAGGTAGCGCAAGGTCGGAAGGGCCGCGCGAATGCGCTGGTCGTCGGTGACCCGTCCGTTTTCCAGGGGGACGTTGAAGTCCACCCGCACCAACACGCGCTTCTCTTGGACGTCAACGTCACGGATGGTCTTCTTGGGGAACATGTCGTCCGCCTCCCGGGGTGGTGTTGGCCGTGTAGGATTATACTCGCCTCTTCCTCCTTCGGGGAACGGAGCGGGGCGTCGGGGCGCGCGACCTCCTCGGGTTCGGGAGAAGGCAGGGCTTCCCCCGGCGCGGGGCGCACTACAATAGGAGACCTTCGCCATCATCTTCGAACCCACTGACCGTGCTGGTGGATTCGGTGTTCGGTTTCCTGTCGGCGCTGGCGCCGAATTTCTCCCTCCTGGTCCTGCTCCGGGCGTTGACGGGCTTCGGCGTCGGGGGCACCCTGCCGGTGGATTACGCCATCTTCGCCGAGTATCTGCCCAGGGAAAAGCGGGGGCGCTACCTCGTTCTGCTGGAGAGCTTCTGGGCCCTGGGGACCATCGTGGCCGTCGGGCTGGCCTGGTTGCTGGTCCCCCGCCTGGGATGGCGTTGGTTGCTGGCCGTCTCCGCGCTGCCCGGAGCCGGGGAGCTACCTCATCCTGAGCGGCGTCTTCACCTATCTCTTCGCCATGGCCACGTCCCTGACGGGCATCCTGGCCGCAGCCGTCTGGATGTCCTTCTTCAATCTGGGGGCCTGGGGCGCCCTGTACGCCTACACACCGGAGCTGTATCCGACCGAGGTCCGGACCACGGGCATGGGATGGGCCAGCGGGATGACCCGCATCGCGGGCGCGCTGGCGCCGACCCTGGGCGGCTACCTGCTGCCCCTTTCCCTGACCCTGGCCCTGACGGTGTACGCGTGGTCTGCCTGGTGGGTGGACTGATGGTGCTGGCCCTGGGCCGGGAAACCCGCGGCCAACCCTTAGCCGACGTGGTGCCCGCGGTCAGCGGCGGGTAAATCGAAACCCGGGGCCGGAAGATGGGGAGCACGGCATGGAGGCACGGACGCGCTTTATGGGCGAAGAGGTGGACATGGCTTTCGCCCGCAAGCCGGGTCCTCCATAACGCAGCTGACCTGGCGCGGCGAGACGTACCATCTCGTCCAAGGGTTGCGGCGGGTCCGGCAGCTGGACTTTCGGCGGAGCAGGTGGCGACGCCGCCATTGGGATGTGTACGCGGTTCGAGTGCACACCGGGCAGGTCTTCGATCTGCCCTTCTACCGGGCCCCGGACGACGGTATTGGTTGCTGTATCAGGAAAGGGAGGGTCCGCCAGGGCAGGTCATGGACCGTGGCCCGGCGGATCCTCTCTTTTGGGGATGTTGATGCCGGGAAAGGGCAGAAACCCGAGGAAAAAGGGTGGTCAATTTCCCTGGCGTCGGCTATAATAGAGGGCGCCATTGAGCCGGGGTAGCTCAGTTGGTAGAGCACGCGGCTGAAAACCGCGGTGTCGGCGGTTCGATTCCGCCCCCCGGCACCAGGCGTTGGGGGCTCGTCTAATCGGCAGGACACCGGGTTCTGGCCCCGGCAGTGGAGGTTCGAGTCCTCCGCCCCCAGCTGCTCTCAACGAAGCCCAGAGCGCCTGCTCTGGGCTTTTTCGTTCTCACCTTTGGCCCAGGGGGATGGGTGGTGCGAGGATTGGGCCGCATCAGGTCAAATCGCCTATAGCCTCCGCCTTCTCCTCCCGGGTATAGTGAAAGGCGTGAGGACACGTTGGGGGAAACCTCACTTGCAAGGAGAAGGCAGGATGTTCCGTTTCCCGTTTCGGTGGTTCGTAGGTCCCCTGGCGTTGGGGGTGTTGCTTTTGGCCGGCTGTCTGCCCTTCTTCGGCTCCTCTTCTCCCGCGTCCTCCCAGGACCGTTCCCTGCTCAACGGTGAACGCATCTATTTCACCGGCGCCAATCTGGACGGGGAGCGCATCCGCTACACCGGAGGACCGGACTTTGGCGGCATGATGATGGGCCAGTTCCTCACTTGCGCGTCCTGCCATGGGGTGAACGCCCGGGGAGGGCGGCACGTTATGCACATGCAGGTGATGGACGCGCCGGACATCCGTATTGCCGCGCTCTCCGCGGAGGCGCATCACGAGGAGGGCGAGGCCGGGGAGGGAGCCACCGGCGAGGACGACCACGACGCGGCCGAGGAGTTTGCCTACACCCTGGAGGATTTTCGGCGGGCCGTGGTGGAGGGCCGCCATCCCAACGGCGAACCCCTGGACCCCAACATGCCCCGCTGGCAGTTGAACGAGCGGGATTTGCGCGACCTGTACAACTTCCTGGCTTCCTTCCCTTACCCGTAAGTCCATCCTGTTGGTGAGGTGAGGCGCGTATGGGCAAGAAACCTCGCAAGGTGACTCGAAAGCGCATTCGTCGTCGCCGGCTCCGTCGTTCCTCCCGATGGTGGTGGGGCTGTCTCTTATACACATCTC
>WFVP01000095.1 GCA_015491595.1 Anaerolineales bacterium | reverse complement strand
GCAAAAGAGGGGGCCCCTATGGCTTCACCCTTCTGTTAGAACAGTGAAGAACCCTGGCGAGCGCAGAACCCCCGGTGAAAAGCCAAGGGCATACTGGTATAATGCCTTCCGCTATGACGAACGTGGTCTGCACGTGGGTGCTTTCCCCCGAACATCGGTTTCGGGACCATCCGGAGCGACCGGAACGCCTGCGGGGTCTGGCCCGCTGGCGGGAGACCACGTCCCTCCCGTTGACCTGGCTTCCGGTCACCCCGGCCACGGAGGAGGATATTCTCCGGGTGCATCATCCGGCCATGTGGGAGAGGCTGCAGGGGGAATGCGCCTCCGGCCCTCGCGTTATCGACTACGCACCCACTTACGTCACCCCGGCCTCGTGTCAGGCGGCCCGGGAGGCCGCGGGCGCGGTGTTGACGGCCCTGCGCGCGGTGCTGGACGGTCAGGCACGCCGGGCATTCGCCATCGTACGGCCACCGGGCCATCACGCCACCCGCACGCAGAGCATGGGCTTCTGCCTGCTCAACAACGTGGCCATCGCCGCCCGATACGCCCTGGCTCAGGGCCTGACCCGAGTGGCCATCGTGGACTTCGATGCCCACCACGGCAACGGCACCGAGGCCATCTTCGCCCATGATGAGCAGGTGGGCTTTCTCTCCCTCCATCAATGGGGCATTTATCCGGGAACCGGGGACCTGGAGGACCATCCCCAGGCCCGGGGTCGCATCGTCAACGTACCCCTCCCCGCGCTTACCGGCGACCAGGGATACGCACGCCTGCTGGACGCCGTGGTCCTCCCCTGGCTGGACGCGTGGAAGCCCGAGCTCATCCTGGTCTCCGCGGGCTTCGACGCCCACTGGCAGGACCCTCTCACCCAGTTGGGCCTCTCCGCGGAAGGGTTTGCCCATCTCGCGCGGGGTCTGGTGGACGCGGCGGAGGAGCACCATACAGGCATTCTTTTCGTCCTGGAAGGGGGTTATCATCCTCCCGCTGTGGCGGCCAGCATCAAGGCCGTACTCCACGTATTGGCCGATGCTGAGCTACCCGAGGAGGCTCGGGAACATCCCAGCCCCTATCCTGAGCCCGATATCGAGGACCTCATCCGGCGGGTGCGCTCCCTCCATTCCCTGCCCTGAAACCAAACCTCAAGAAAGGAAGGTGCGATGTTCTCCTTGGATTCCCTCTTCATCCGGCTCCTGGCGGCCCTGGTTGCCTTGCCGGTGCACGAGTTCGCCCATGCCTGGATGGCCGACCGACTGGGCGACCCCACGGCCCGCTATGAGGGACGTTTGACCCTCAACCCTAAGGCCCATATTGACCCTGTGGGCTTCTTCTTCCTGCTGTTCACGGGCTTTGGCTGGGCCAAGCCCGTCCCGGTGAATCCTTACCGTTTACGGGGTCGCTATGGCATGGCCTGGGTCGCCCTGGCGGGACCGGCGAGCCATTTTCTCTTCGTTGGCGTCCTCATGCTCATTCCCCCCGACCTGTACCTGGGATTGGGAGACTTGGGCTTTCGCCTGCGGCGATGGATGCTCTTTTTCGCCTTTCTCAACCTGGCCCTGGCCTTCTTCAACCTGTTCCCCTTGCCGCCCCTGGATGGCTCCCGCCTGGTGGAGTCCTTTCTGCCCCGCATCTGGGACCGTTACTTCGTCCCATTGATTCCTTACACCCCTCTGCTGTTCCTGCTGGCGCTTTTCGTGCTGCCCTGGATGGGGATTCCGGTCCTGGATTGGTGGATTGGGGTGCCCACCCGCTGGATTCTGGGCCTGGCTTGTCGCGTCCAATGGTGGGTTTACGGCGCTTCCTTATGCGGATTCTGAACCCCTATCGCGCGCCCCGGCACCCCTGGCTGTACCGCGTCTGGCAGGTGGCCATGGTACTGGGACATCGGCCTTCGGCGGAGGACCTGGCCCAGGTGCGGGCCTTTCTCCCTCCCTCCCTGTGGCCCTTGTTTGAGAAGATGCCGCCCGCCGAACAGGGACACGGCATCCGTGTGTGGCGTGGTCTGCTGGAACGGGGGGTCACCGACCCCGACCTGCTCATCGCGGCCCTGTTGCACGATGTGGGCAAGGCCCGGGCTCGCCTGCGCCTCTGGGAGCGTATCTGGGCCGTGGTCGCCCACGCCCTTTGCCCGTGGCTGGTGGAGCGGGGATGCCGGGGTCCTGCCCAAGGCTGGCGTCGGGCGTTGGTGGTGGCCCGACATCATGCGGAGTGGAGCGCGCGCATCCTGGAAGCCCACGGGGCTTCACCTCGGATTGTGGCCTTGGTACGCCACCACCACGATCGGCCCGAAAGGGTCGCCGACCGGGCCTTATACGAATCCCTCATCCTTCTTCAAGAGGTGGACCAACGACGATGAACGTTTTGCGACGCATAATCCTCTCCGTTTGGCTACGATGCGGCGTGTTATCCCTGTTCCTTGCCGGAGCCTTGATTCCGGTGCTCTCCCGTCTCTGGACGGAAGCCATGGCCCGGCCCTACATCCTTTCCATCGAGCAGGCCCCGCCTATAGAAGTGGCCGTGGTGTTTGGGGCCGGTGTGTACCCGAACGGTCGTCCCTCCCGGGCCCTGGCCAGTCGCCTGGAAACGGCCCTGCGGCTGTACCAACAGGGAAAGGTCCAGCGCCTGATTTTGAGCGGCTCCCCGCATTATCATGGCAACCGAGATGAGGTGACGGCCATGGCCGTGTACCTCATCGAGCGAGGTGTACCCGTCGAGGCGCTGTTGCTGGACCCCGAAGGCGAGCGCACCTATGCCACCTGTCGTCAACTCCGGGAAACCTTCCATGTGCGTCGGGCGGTATTGGTGACCCATCGCTATCACCTCCCCCGCGCGCTGATGCTGTGTCGAGCGTGGGGCGTGGACGCCATCGGCGTGCCTTCGGTGGCCGAACGCGCGGCCCCCTGGTGGGAACGGGTGCTCTTCTGGTACGTACGGGAGTCCCTGGCCACCGTGCGGGCCCTGCTGGACCTGCTGTGGTGGGAACCGCCTCCGCCGGTGACCCGCTCCTGACCCCTTGACTTCTCGGGAGGCGAACATGTCCTCTTCGTCCAAGTACTACGTCGTCTGGCAAGGACGGCAACCCGGCATCTACACCTCGTGGCAGGCGTGCGCGGCCCAGGTCCAGGGCTACCCCAACGCCCGTTTCAAGGCCTATCCCACCCGAGACATCGCGGAACGGGCGTATCGTCTGGGTCCCAAAGCCGCCCAGATGCCCATCTGGGTGCTGGCCCAACCCGGCCCACAAGTGCCCGCCATTGCCGTGGACGCCGCCGCCTCCCAGGCCCGGGGACCCGTCGAGTACCAGGGAGTGATGCTGGAGCCCCAGGGGAAAACGCGGCGCCTCTTCCTGGACCGCCTACCCTACGCCACTGTGCCCCTGGGGGAATTCGTGGCCCTGGTCCGGGCCCTCCAGTGGATGGAAAACCGAAACGCGCGTTTGCCGGTCTACACCGACGCGCGTACGGCGTTACTCTGGTTCCAAAAAGGGGGACCCGGGGAGAAAACCCTGAAACGCCTCCCGCCGGACGCCCGTCGCCCTATCATGGACGCCATGGCGTGGCTGCAAAAGCATCCCGGCCCCTGGGACGTTCGCTTATGGGACACCGCCCGATGGGGCGAAAACCCCGCGGACTTCGGACGAAAGCGCTGAAGGCGCCCGACGGAGGCCCTTTCCCCCTACACAAGGGGCATCCAGGCCTGAGGGACCACTTCCAGGCGGGCCACATCCAAGGAAAAGGCTGCGACGTAGACCAGGACCACATACGCCGCCCAGGCGAGGACGAAGAGCACGTCTCGGGCGCGCACGGGCATCTGGCGGTAGTACGTACGCTGGGGATAAGCGCCAAAGGCCTTGGCATCCATGGCCAGGGCCGTGCGCTCGGCCTTGCGAATCGCGGAGGCCAGCAAAGGCACCGCGTACCGACGCATCTGGCGAAGGGGTCCAAGGAGGCCACGTGCCTCCTCCGCCCCGCGTACCCGATGCGCCAGCCGGATGAGTTCAAACTCCCTGCGCAGCAAGGGCAGAAAGCGCATGGACACCAGCAATCCATATGCGAAACGATAGGGAAGGCGCATGTTCTGGGCCAAACTCACGGCGAAATCTGTAGGGTCCGTGGTGGCGATGAAGAGCAGGGAGGTGGCCAGGAAAGTGGTCACCCGGAGACCGAGGCCCAGCGCCACCCACAAGCCCTCCACGGCCAGGGTCCACGGCCCCCAGGACCACAGGATATGGGGTTGCGGGTACCGACTGAGGTCGGTATAAAGGGCGGTAAAGACCATGAGCGGAACGGGCAGGACCACCAGCGGGAGGCTCCATCGCAGCATTTGGCGGAGGGGTATGCGTCCCAGGAGCCACGCGGTGAGCCACAAGGCCACGGCCAGGGCGCCGGGGATGAAAGGGTCGAACGTAAAGGTCGCTCCCAAAGCCACCACGGCCATTCCGAGCAATTTCATGCTGGGATTCAGCCGATGGAGAGGAGAGGCGTGCTCCAGATAGGTGAACATCTTGCCTCCAGGGAGGGCGGGTATGAGCGTTTATGAAACACGCCGCAAACGACTCGTGCAACTTCTGGATGCCTACGGCCTGCAAGGCATCGCCCTGATGCCGGGACCTTCGTTATTCTACCTGACGGGCTTTCGCTTCCATCTCATGGAACGTCCCATCCTGGCCCTGTTCACCGTAGAGGGTAAGGCTGCGCTCATCGCGCCCGAGTTGGAGCGCCCCCGCACCGAGGGTTTCTTCCCCGGGCACTTGTTCTACTACGGGGAAGACCCCCGCCGCTGGCCCGAGGTGTTCCATCAGGCCCTCAAAGCCGTGGGATTGACCCGGGCCCGGGTCGGTGTTGAGCCCACCCGACTGCGGTTTCGCGAATTACGGCTCCTGGAAACCGCGGCCCCCCGGGCGACCTGGGAAGAAGCCACGGAAGTTTTGGCGGAACTTCGCACCCGTAAAGACGAAGGAGAAGTCGAGCACATCCGCCGCGCCGTTGCCGTGGCGGAAGCGGCCCTCAAGGCCACACTGGCCGTGGTGCGCCCCGGTATGACCGAGCAAGAAGTGGCGGCCGAATTGGTGCTGCAACTTCTCCGCCATGGTTCGGAACCCGAACTTCCCTTCCCACCCATCGTGGCATCGGGTCCCAACAGCGCGAACCCCCACGCCATGCCCACCGACCGCGTCCTTCAGCCCGGCGACCTGGTACTCATCGATTGGGGCGCCCGGGTGGAGGGGTACGTGTCCGACCTGACTCGTGTGTTCGTCCTGGGGGAACCGCGACCGGAATGGTTACGGTGGACCCGCCTGGTGGAAGAAGCCCAGGCCGCGGCCTGTGCCGTGGCGCGACCCGGCGTACCCGCCGGTGAGGTGGATCGAGCAGCCCGCCAGGTTCTGGAAGAGGCGGGATATGGGCCCCATTTCCTTCATCGGACGGGACACGGCATGGGCCTGGAAGCCCACGAGCCCCCTTACCTTTACGGTGAAAACACCCGCCTCCTGGAGCCCGGAATGGTCTTCACCATCGAGCCCGGCCTGTACTTCCCCGGTCACGGAGGGGTACGCATCGAGGATGACGTGGTGGTCACGACACAGGGGTGTCGCGTCCTGAGCACATTGCCCCGGGGCCTGCAACCCATCGGTCGTGAGTGAGCGGGCCATGCTGCGCCGTATCCCCCGAATCGGCTGGTGGATAGGCGGCGTCGCCCTCGGAGGCGGATGCCTCCTGTGGGCTCTGGCCTTGTTTTGGATTGGGGCACAACGGGGACCCCGTTCCTCGCCCCAGGTGCTCATCCTGCTGACCCAGGTC
>WFVP01000094.1 GCA_015491595.1 Anaerolineales bacterium | reverse complement strand
TTCCATTGTCTCACTTGGCAGAAGAGTCGGTATAATCCAATTCGTTCGTGAAATAGAACAAAAGAAAAGATTGATGCAGCGGCGGCTTCACCGCTGCATCAATCTTTTTCCCTCCTCCTGTCCGAACCTCAGATGACTCCCATCTCCCGGCCCACCTTGGCAAAGGCTTCGAGCCCGAAATCCAGGTCCGCTTTGCTGTGGGAAGCGGAAATCATGACCCGAATGCGGGCTTTACCCAAAGGCACCGTGGGATAGGCGATGGCCGTAGCGAACACACCCTCTTCAAAGAGACGACGACTGAACTCCTGGGTAAGTTTTTCATCACCCAACATGACGGGGGTAATGGGCGTCACGCTCTGGCCGATGTCAAAGCCCAATGCCTTCATCTGAGCCTTGAAGTAGCGGGTGTTCTCCCACAATCGGTCCACCAGCTCGGTGCTCTCCTGCAAGATACGCACCGCGGCCAGGCATGCGGCCGTATCGGGCACGGTCATGGCGGAGGAGAAGAGGAAGGGGCGGCCCCGCTGTCGCAACCATTCCACAATTTTCGCCGGCCCTGCCACATAACCTCCAACCACACCAAAGGCCTTGGACATGGTGCCCACCTCAATGTGCACCCGGTTCTGCAGGCCGAAGTGATGCACAATTCCCCGACCGCCATGGCCCAATACCCCTTCGCCGTGGGCGTCGTCCACCATAAGCATGGCGTCAAATTCCTCGGCCAAATCCGCGAGCTCGGGCAGGGGCGCGATATCGCCATCCATGCTGAACACACCGTCCGTGACGATAAGGGCCCGATTGTACTGGCCTCGGTGCTCTTGGAGCAACGCCCGCAGAGCCCGCGCGTCGTTGTGGGGGTAGCGGATGATTTGGGCCCGACTCAACCGACACCCATCAATGATGCTGGCGTGGTTGAGTTCGTCGGAGAAAATGACATCCCCCCGACCCACAATGGCGGGAATGGTGGCCAGGTTCGCGTTGAAGCCCGACTGGAAGGAAATCGCGGCTTCGGTTTCTTTGAACTCCGCCAGGGCCTGCTCCAGCTCCACATGCAGGCTCATGGTCCCGGCGATGGTGCGCACTGCCGCCGGCCCAACACCGTAACGCTCCAGGGCCTCTCGGGCTGCCGCCACCAAACGGGGATCATTGGCCAGACCCAGGTAATTGTTGGAACAGAAGTTGAGCACCTTGCGGCCGTCCACGGTCAACCAGGGGCCCTGAGGGGATTCGATGGTACGGATGGTGATGTACAGGCCCCGTTCCTTGAGGTCTTGCAAAGCGTCGTCAATCCAGGCGAGTACCTCGGACATGGTTCATCCTCCTGATGCAAGTAGTCAGTGGTCAGTGAACAGTGCATCGTTACACCAAACCTCCAACTGCCAACTGCCAACTGCCAACTGCTGACCGCTACCTGCTAACCGCTTCTACGGCACCAACACCACCTTGCCACTCTGGCCCGAAGCCATCACTTCCAGGGCCTCCTCAAATTGTTCCAGAGGGAAAGTGTGGGTCACCAGGGGCTCCAGGTTCACCGCGCCACTGCGTAAGAGGCCCCGCATCTGATACCAGGTTTCCCACAGACGCCGGCCGATAATCCCATGCACTGTGATACCTTTGAAAATCACCCAATTGTTCCAATCCACACGCATGGGCTCGGGAGGCAAACCCAGGAGGGCCACTTCTCCGCCGGGTTTAAGCACCTGAAAGCCCTGCTCAATGGCCGAAGGCGCGCCGGACATCTCCAGCCAGGCGTCCACACCCTCCCCATCGGTGAGCTCCAGGATGCGTTGCACCACGTCCTCGGTTTTGGCGTTGATGGTCACATCCGCGCCCATCTGGCGGGCAAGGTTGAGACGGTAGTCGGTGATATCTGTGGCAAAAATCGCCCGGGCACCAATGGCCCGGGCCACTGCAATCGCCATAATTCCCACAGGACCGCAACCGGTGACGAGCACCTTCCTGGCCCTGAGGTCAATGGCAAAGGCCGTGTGCACGGCGTTGCCGAAGTTCTCTTCCAGGGTGGCGATGTGGGGAGGCAGGTCAGGCGGGTTGGACCAGGCGTTCTCCGCGGGCACGGCGATGTACTCGGCCCAGGAGCCATCCCGGTCCACCCCGATGATTTGGGTGTAGGGGCACAGGTGGCCGTTCCCTGTGCGGCAATAGGCGCAGGAACCACAGACGATGTGGCTCTCCACGGAAACGTAATCCCCTTCCTTAACGGTGCGCACCTCCTTGCCTACAGCCACGACATCACCGCAGAACTCATGGCCGATAATCAGGGGCGGTTTGATGCGACCCTGGGCCCAGGGGTCCCAACGGTAAATGTGCAAATCCGTGCCGCAAATGGACGTCGCCCGCACCTTGATGAGCACATCTCGCGGGCCAATTTGGGGAACCGGAACTTCTCGCAATTCAAAGCCCGGACCGGGCCGGGTCTTGACCACCGCGCGCATGGTTCGCGGAAGGCTCATTCTTGACTCCTCATCTGGAAGGATGGCGTTCGTTCTTTTCGGGTCGCAGATAGTGTATCATC
>WFVP01000093.1 GCA_015491595.1 Anaerolineales bacterium | reverse complement strand
CGCGCTCACCCGTGCGTGGGCTTCCCTATCCGGGTGCTCCGGCCCGACGTGCGTCTTGCCCACGTCGTGATACAGCACGCCCAGGACGAAGACCACCCCGCGGGGACGATAACCCGCCAGGGAAGCCCGCCACATCTCGTCCAGTTGAAACCGGTAGCGACCCAGGAGCCAGGAGACCTGGGCCAGCAGGATGTTGGCCACTTTATCCGGGTCGTAAGGGGGTAACAGCGCGTCCAGCAGGTCCTGCACCCGTTCCAGGGTGTGGATGGTATGGTTCCACAGGTCGTCTTCCCCGTAGTCTGGGGGAAGGGAGACCCCCTTCATCGCCGCGGCCTCGGGCAGAATCTGTTCCAGCGCGCCCAGTTGCAAGAGCACCCGCAGGGCGGAGGGACATCGTTTCAATTCGAAAATCTTGAAGAGTTCCTCGCGAACCCGTTCGGGAGAAACGCGATTGAGGTAGGCCACGGCCTCCCGCATTCGACGCCGAGTATCGGGTTCGATGTGCAACTCCAGGTCCAGGGCCAGACGCACGGCCCGCAACACCCGCACCGGGTCCTCCTCCAGCGCCTGTGGCGAGCAAAGGCGCAGACGTCGGTCCAGAAGGTCTTGCAGGCCGTGTAAAGGGTCGATGAGTTGGTCGGGACGCAAGGGGTCCAGAGCCATGGCGTTGATGGTGAAGTCCCTTTGGCGTAAGTCTTCCTCCAGGGTGGGCGCCCGGTAATCCGCGAAATCAATGATGTTCAGACCCTGGGGGGTGTGGACCAATACCCGGCCGATGCCCCGTTGTGGGTCCAGGGGGAAGAAGTCCGCGTCCAGGTCGTTGGCCACCTTCCGGGCCCATTTCAGAGCGTCCTCAGGAACCACGAAGTCCAGGTCCATCACCGGGCGCTGCAGGAGCCAGTCCCGGACCGCGCCGCCGACCAGGTGAACGGGGAGGTCGGAAGGCAACAGGTGACGCACTTCCAGGGCCAGGGCAGGGAGGGGGTGTGCGGTCTTCAATCTTTCTCCTCCGAGGGGAAGGGCTTCGGGGGACGATAGCGGCTCAAATCCGGTACCGCGATGAAGGGGAGATTGCGCCAGTAGCCATCCATGTCCAAACCGTAGCCGAAGACGAACTTGTTGGGAATTTCGAAGCCCCGATAGTGGATGGGAACCTCGACCTGACGCCGCTCCACTTTGTCCAGCAGCACGCACACCTTCAGAGATTTGGGCTGGCGGACCTGGAGCAATTCCAGCACCTGGGCCACGGTGTTTCCGGTGTCAATGATGTCTTCCACCAGGAGAACGTGGCGTCCCCGGATGGTGGTGTGCAGGTCCATGGTGAGGCGTATCTCGCCGGGGTCGCGGCGGCCCTGGCCGTAGGACTCGATGGCCATGAAGTCGATTTCGTGGGGAATGGTGAGGTAGCGGATGAGGTCGGTGAGGAACATCACGCCGCCCCGCAGGATGCAAATCAACAGGGGGAGCTTGCCTTCGTAGTCCCGGCTGATTTCCGCGGCCAGCTCCGCGATGCGTTGTTGGAGCTGTTCCTCGGGGATGAGGATTTCCTGCAGGTATTCCCGGTAGTCCTGCACCTGCATGCTCATCGAAGCCTCCTCTACACGGTACCGTCGTTGCCGTCCTCCCGCGCCTTACGGGGACGGTCTTCCAACCACTTCATGATGCAGACGACATCGGGGTTCGTACAGCTCTTCGGCACCCACGAGGATGACGGGGTCGTTGTAGTGCGCGGGCTTCCCGTTGATGAGCCGCTGGGTTCGAGTTGCCGGACCGCCGCACACCAGGCAGATGGCGTGAAGTTTGTCCACCTGGTCGGCCTGGGCCAGGAGTTGCGGCATGGGGCCAAAGGGTTCTCCCCGGAAGTCGGTGTCCAGGCCGCTCAGAATGACCCGGCGTCCCTGCGCGGCCAGTTGTTGTACGACCTCAACCACGTCGCTATCAAAGAACTGGACTTCATCAATGGCCACCACCGTGGTATCCGGGGCCACTTGGGACAGGATGTCCTGGGCCTTTTCCACGGCCATGGCTTCGAAGGAAGCGCCCGAGTGGGAGGCCACCTGCTGCAGGCCGTAGCGATGGTCCAGTGCCGGCTTGAACACCTGCACCTTTTGACGGGCAATAACGGCCCGGCGCAGACGTCGGATGAGTTCTTCGGTCTTGCCGCTGAACATGGGTCCGGTGATGACCTCGACCCAGCCCATATTCGAAGGCCTGTGGAACATGGCGGCTTCCTCCCCAATGGGTACCTGGTAGACAAGACGATGTGGGTTAGCCAGAATTGTACTCCAAACCCTGCGGGACGGCGCAGGAAGCGGCTTTTGCCCCACAAATTTTCCCGAGGATTGTTGGTACAATTACGTTACCGTCCGGTTGTCTGGAGGAGAAGGGTGACCCGACGACTCGGCCCGAGCTGGCGATGGTGGGTCATCGGGATAGTGGGGTTTTGCCTGCTGCTCCCTTTGCCAGCCGGTGCCGCCTCGACCCCACAAATTGAAGACCTCTCCCCGGAAGAGCGCGTGGCCCAGCTCTTCCTGGTAACCTGGTCGGGCGGGTCTTTGGATGACCAGGACCCGTTGTGGGCGTTGTTGCAGACCTGGCCCGTTGGGGGCGTGGTCTTACAACCCGGTCCGGACAACCCCGTCCTGGAACGGGATGTGGTTCAGAACTGGGTGCAGGAGCTGCAGGTGCTGGCGGCGGAGTGGAGTCAACCTCGAAGGCGGGGTTTTCCGGTTCCGGAAGAGAGCCGCCCTCTGATTCCCTTCTTCATTGCCGTGCGTCAGGAGGGCAACGGTCCCCCTTATGACACCCTGGCTTTTCCCTACACGCTCCCCAGTCCCATGGCTTTGGGTGCCACCTGGAATCCCCCTCTGGCCCACCAGGTGGGCCAGTTGATGGGCAAGGAACTGCGGGCCTGGGGCGTCAATTTGCTCTTGGGCCCGACCCTGGACGTGTTGGACCCTACGTTCATCGGTCAGCCCGGGGACCTGGGCGTGAGGGCCTTCGGGGAACATCCCTATTGGGTGACGGTGATGGCCCAGGCTTACATTCAGGGTGTGCATGAAGGGAGCGATGGCCGGGTGGCCGTGGTCGCCCGCATGTTCCCCGGTTATGGAGGCGCGGCCCGGCCGTTGGAGGAAGAGATTCCCACCGTTCCCAAACCGAAGGAGCAGGTGGAAAGCACGCTGTTGCCTCCTTTTTTCGGTGTCACGGGGCAGGCCGAAAACGTTTACCAGCAGGTGGATGGCCTTCTGGTGGGCCACATCCGTTCACAGGCTTTTCAGGGCACCATCCGGGGGGATACCCCGCCCTTGAGCCTGGACCCTCAGGCCCTGCAAGCCCTCTGGAAGGCCTACCCGGCCTTTCAGACCTGGTACGAACAGGGGGACCGGGTGTTCGTGAGCATGGACCTGGGCGCGACGTCCCTGAAGCGCTACTATCAGGCCCAGGAGCAGCCCTATGACCCTACTCGGGTGGCCCTGAACGCCTTTTTGGCCGGCAACGACCTCCTGGTGTTGGGACCGGACTTCGCGGCGCCGGGCCAGGATTACTGGACGACGGTGGATGAGGTTTTGCAAGCCTTCTTGCGAAAATACAATGAAGACCCCGTCTTCGCCCGGCGGGTGGATGAATCCGTCGCGCGCATATTGGCCCTGAAGCGGCGCCTGTACCCTCGAGCGGCCCTGGTGGATGTGGTGCCTTCCCCCACCGACCCGGGCATGGGTGAACAGGCCATGGACGTGCTCCTGCAGGTGGCGCAGCAAAGTGCCACCCTGCTCGTGCCCACCCAGGCCGAACTCCCTCCCTCACCTCCAGGGCGACGGGATAGGGTGGTGGTCCTGGCCGACGAAGCAACCTACCGACCCTGCCCGGACTGTCCCGCGCTGCCTTCCTTCCCCGTGCAGGGATTTCGGGAGAGCCTGTTGCGTCTGTACGGACCGGAAGGGGGCGACCGCATCCATCCCGCCTGGGTGCGCACGTTCACCGCGGCCGAGGTGGGTGCCTGGATGGCCGACCCGGAGAACGAGGCCCACGCGGCCCTGCGTCAGACCCTGGAGACCGCGCCTTGGGTGATTTTCCTCGTGGTAGACGGCCAGAGCCCCGGAACCCAAACGTTGTTGCAGGCCCTGGAACAATTCCCTGAACTCTGGCGGGACAAACGGGTGGAGGTCTTTTCCTTCAGTGTGCCTTACGCCCTGCAGCCTTCGCAGCTGGCCCATGTTTCGGCGTATTACGGGCTCTATAGCAAGGGGAAGCCCTTTTTGGACATCGCCGCGCGGTTGCTCTTTCGGGAACTGCAGCCCCAGGGGGCCTCACCCGTCTCCGTGCCCGCTCTGGGATACAGCATGACCACCGTCCTGGCGCCGGACCCCGAACAGGAAATCCCCCTGGTCTGGGTGGAGCCGGGGGCGGTGGAGGACCTGGGACTCTCCCGGGAAATCGAGCTCAACCAGACCCTGACGGTGCAGGCTGGACCGGTCTTGGACCACAACGGTCATCCGGTCCCCGACGGAACGCCCCTGGAGGTGGTGCTCACCGGCCTGGGGGGCGAGCCAGTGTACCAGCGCATTGAAATCTTCACCCGTAAGGGGATGGGCAAGGCGTCCTTTACCTTCGACCGCGCGGGAATTTTCGAAATCCGGGCGCGAAGTGGACAGGCGCAAAAGTCGCAAGTACTCACGGTGGAGGTTCTGGTTCCACCCACACCCGCGCCCACGCCTTCCCCCCAACCTCAACCCACCACGCCTACACCGATGTTACACCCCCCCATGCCGGTGGAGTCCGAAACGCCT